>NZ_JBWZQN010000020.1:0-49776 GCF_056724605.1 Prolinoborus fasciculus
TTCGCAAGAGATGCGATGGATGTCTGGTGATTTGTAGTCATAAATTTTAGTCCCCACTTGTTTTTAAGTGGGGACTAAATTAAGGCTTATAGGATGAATTCATAAGGTGTGTTCAGCGGACGCTTACGGATTAACTTTGTAACAAAGCTTATAAAATTTGTAATGGTTAAGTTAAAGACGGATTGAATTTTCTTTTTATGGAGAATCATGCTCAACTTTCATACATGGCTATGAAAGAGAATATTGAAAGATAGGATAACGTTAGAGCATAGAAAATGATCATTTTTATGATATGAAATACTTAATCATTTAAAGAAGATTTAAAGCGTCAATTATTTTAGATTGGTCATGGATTCACTGGATTTTTTCCGACGTTTATACTCAAACATGTTCTGATCCGCTTGTGCGAGTGCTGCAAATAAGCCCTGACTTGGATGACGCATTGCCATACCAATCGCTGCGCCAATGTTTGCTGCTGCAAAGGCATTAATTAAACGATCCACTAAACTTTCAGTACCCGTTTCATCATTTTCCACGCTAAGAATCACAAACTCATCGCCACCTAAACGAGCAACAATATCATTGATTCGTACGTTATCTCGCAATACCTGCGCCGCATTTTGAATCAGCTTGTCACCTTCATCATGACCCAAACTATCATTCAACTTTTTTAGGTCATTCAGGTCAATAAATAATACAGCGGCGGGATGACCATATTGTTTACAACGCTCTTCTTCAGCTCGCAGCAGTTTTTCCCAGGCCCGACGATTATAGAGCCCGGTCAATTCATCTTTACTGGCTTCTTCCTGCAATAATTCATGTTGACGTACCTGCTCACTTTGACGCAATTCTGCCTGCAAGATCGAACTGAGCAATTGTCCCAATAACTCGACCAATTGCATATCTTGCACAATAGCTTCCGATTTGGTTTCTGGATCAATCGCACAGAGTGTTCCAAACAAACTGCCATCTTCTTTAAGGAGTGGCTGACCAATATAAGATTTTATACAGACCTGCTGATTAATCGGCGCTGTGGCGTATAAAGGAATTTCTTCAGAGCGGGGGGCAATTCTCGGGGCCTTACCTGCGACCATATGAGAACAAAAAGAATCAGCCCACTGAAACACTTGACCGGGTCGTATATCATAACCATGATCTTCACTTTGCAGCACAATCCAGTCTTGGCCTTCTACCCGGGTGATCATCCATAAATTAAAGCCGAAATGCTGATGCAGAAACTTTAATACTGCCTCTCCAGCATCCTGAAAACTTTTGAAATTTATATTTTCCATCCGAGATTGCCTCTGCTACAAACCTGTAAAAATATGCATGATATAAACTTAAGCTATTAAACTATTTTTCCGGTTTCAATAGAATATACAAGCTCTAAATACAGCTATAAAACTATATATTTACAACATACCGTTGCTATAAGTTTTCATTTAAAAATTCACAATAAAAAAGAGGCCTTAGCCTCTTTTTTTCAAGCCTGAAATCTATGCCTCTGTCGGATTAGTCAATTCCGTCATTGGCCAGCGTGGTGTGGTGGTCACCGCCAAGCCATCATGCTGCCCTGCTTTTAAACGCTGATAGCCCGCAAAAGCAATCATTGCACCATTGTCTGTACAGAGTGCAGGTTCAGCATAATAAACAGATGCACGGATCTTGGCTAAATCTGCTTCTAAACGCTCACGTAAACGCTTATTGGCACTGACACCGCCCGCAATCACCAGACGTTTAAGCCCCGTTTGCTTCAGTGCTTTCACCGACTTTTTCACCAAAGTATCAACAATGGCTTCCTGAAAACTGGCAGCGATATCGGCATCGCGATTTTCATCACCGAGTTTTTTCATCTGTACAGAAACAGCCGTTTTTAAACCACTGAATGAAAATTCCAGGCCTTGATGCAGCATTGGACGCGGGAATGCAAAGGCATTCGGGTCACCCTGCTCCGCCAGTTTAGAGATATTCGGACCACCCGGATATGGCAAGCCCATCATTTTCGCGACTTTATCAAAGGCTTCGCCGGCTGCATCATCAATGGATTCACCAAGTAATTCATACTGGCCAATGCCATAAGCAGCCATAAGTTGTGAATGCCCACCTGATACCAATAATGCAACAAATGGAAACTCAGGCGGAGTTTCTGACAACAAAGGTGCAAGCATATGCCCTTCCATATGATGAACACCAATTGCCGGTTTGTTCAGTGCAAAGGCCAAAGTTCGACCAAACAACGCACCTGTCATTAATGCGCCCATTAAACCTGGCCCACGCGTATATGCAATGGCATCAATTTCCGATTTTTTGACGTCAGTTTGCTCCAATAATTCATTCATTAATGGAATTAGTTTACGCACATGATCACGTGACGCCAGCTCTGGAACCACACCGCCATATTCTGCATGCAGTTTAATCTGGCTATAAAGCACCTGCCCGCGTAAACCCAACTCGCTGTCATACAGCGCAAGTCCTGTTTCATCACACGACGTTTCCAAGCCTAAAACGATCATTAAACTGCCTATAACCTGTATCAATTCTATTGCAGTCACTATTATAGGCTTGTGGTATGAGATGTAAATGAGTAAAATACTGACCTTCACTTGTGATCACAGGCATTCGGCCTGCGATCTTATCCATAACTTTATGAGGATTCTTCATGCCACAAGTTAAATTGAAAGAAGGCGAACCAGTAGACGTAGCTATCCGTCGTTTCAAACGTTCATGCGAAAAAGCGGGTGTTCTAGCTGACGTACGTAAGCGTGAATTCTACGAGAAACCAACTCAAGAACGTAAGCGCAAAAAAGCTGCTGCTGTTAAACGCTACCAAAAGAAATTGGCGCGTGAATCAGTACGTACGACTCGCCTTTACTAAGATTAATTTGTGATTGACTGCCTGGATTAAATAATGACGACTTTAAAAGACCAAATCACGGATGTTTTGAAAGCAACAATGCGTGCCAAAGAAATGTCCAAGCTGACGGTCATACGTGGTCTACAGGCGGCAATTAAGCAAATCGAAGTCGATGAGCGCAAAGAACTTGACGACGCTCAAGTTCTTGCGGTCATTGAAAAACAAATTAAACAACGTAAAGAATCGATCAAGGCCTTTGATGGTGCTGGTCGAGAAGATTTAGCTAGTAAGGAACAAGCCGAGGTTGAGGTGTTATCTCAATTTCTACCAGAAGCTATGACTGAGGAAGAACTTGATTCCATCATTGCGCAAACGATTGCAGCGCAAGAAGCTACTAGCATGAAAGATATGGGTAAGGTGATGAATTCTCTGCGTCCGCTCATAGCCGGGCGCGCCGATCCTGCACAAGTTTCAGCTAAAATTAAAGCGAAACTTGCTTAATCCCACTTCTCTAATATTCGATCTTTAACGTTGAACTGACTTTTTATAAAAGACAGTTCTTAACGTATTCTTATTGCAAATAACAGTCAACCTGATAACGTTTCAGCAATTGCATCTCTTTTGAAGATTTCACTTCTATAATCACATCCTGTTTAGTTATCTTCTGAAACTGACGATCCAGATAAGCACGATTTTGGTCAGCCGCCTGATATAAGCGATCGGCATAACGTTGCACAATACTACAAAAATGTGAATTCTGTGCTGCGCTAAAACCTTGTTGCTGCGGATTCAAACCACCCAAGAATTGACGCGATTCCTTTTTATAGTCAGTATTAATACGCTCTACCGCATCTACATACTCAACAGCACTCGCAGCAAATACCGCATAATTCCACCCCAATAGACAGATGCCCAATAATATTTTCTTCATAGCATGCTTCAGATTTAATCGCACTGATCATTAAAAAAAGATTGTAGCCCGATTCAGTATATCCTGACCATATCATCCTGATATAAAAAGCTTAAAACCTGACTAAGGCTTAAATTTTATATTGACGTGCCTGCTGCATCTGTTTCAGGCGTTGGTTAATGGTTGCCGATAAAGATTGATTATTTTTCGCTGTACGCTGTGCATGTAATAATGACTTGATGGCGGTTTCTTCATAACCGGACCAGTATTCTACTTCTGCACGATAACGTAGCACATTGGCGGCCTTGATTGCCGATGCAGGCTCTGCATTGGTCGCCAGTTGCATCAGTCGCCAGCCGCTCACATCGCGGGAATTGGCATTCAAAAACTTTTGTACAATTTGTTTAGCTTGATCAGGTTGCTGGGCACGAATCAAGACTTCTGCATATTTATAATTGAGCGCACGATTTTCCGGCATGATCCGCGCTGCCGAAGCCACACTTTTCAGCGCTGCATTCAACTGGTTCCGACCTAAGTAAATATCAGTCTGAAACAAGACCAATAAAGGATGCATCTGGTTATGCTTTTTCGCCTGATCTAAAGCAGCCTGTGCGGCCTGAAAATCACTTTGCTGTATCTGGTAGGCAGCCAAAGCAAGCTGACCGGCAAAATTATTCTGCCGATTCATCAAACTGAGCTGCTCCTCACTGGTCTGGCGAGACAGCACCCTACTATACCATTTGATAATCTCAAAGTCCTGATCATTCAGCTTAGGTTTGACCGCAGGCAGCTGATTGGCACGCAAACGTGCTTCACTCATACGCTCAGTCGTCAGTGGATGAGTGAACCAGAAATCCGGCAGGAAGCTTAAGCGACTGGTCGAGCGATGCATGACTTCGAAGAAGTCAGCCATACTATGCGGGTTATAGCCGGAACGATACATATATTGCATACCAATCCGGTCTGCCTCACGCTCCTGATTACGGCTATAGGTAAGCTGTTTATCCAGAAGTGCTGCCTGTGAACCCATCATGACCGCTGTGCCGACATCACCATCTGCCTGAGAAGCGACCAAAGCACCGACGAGAATTCCAGCTAGCGCCAGTAAACCTTGCCCTTTAAAGGCATCCTGAGAGCGACTGTAATGACGTTGTGTGACATGTGCAATTTCATGTGCCATGACTCCTGCCACTTCATCCATGTTTCGGGCTGAATTAATCAGACCAGCATTAAGTGCAAAGAGGCCACCCGGTACGGCGAAAGCATTAATTTGCGGATCATTAATGACCAACAAACCGATCGGCTGTTGCAATTGAGTTTGACTCAGAATATGAGAAAATACTGAAAGCAGCTGATCTTCAAGCCATGGATTTTGCATCACTGGCATTTGTTTATGCACTTCACGATAGACTTTTTCACCGATCATTTTTTCTTTTTGTTGATCGAGTAAGCCGACACCTGTACCAATATCAGGCACAGAAAATTGTACATTTACTTGATTAAAATCATGGTTAGAGCTGTGCCCTGCCACCATATACAGACTTAAGCCACACACCAGCGCCAATCGTTTCAATGAAAAATCTCTAATCCTGCCAATCTAATCTGTCTTGAATATAGCATTGAACCATGAGCAGAGACGCAAGAAAATGTTATTTTTTAATACCATTTAAACGACGAATCAGATGCATTTTAAAATTCCGGATTGACCACATAACGGGGCACTCGTCCTTCCAAGGCATCAACAAGATTCTGATAAGCCAGTTCTGCCATTTTTTTACGGGTGGCTGCAGTGGCCGAACCCACATGTGGCAATGTAACCACATTATCCAACTGGAATAATTCCGATTCCTTTAACGGCTCTTTCTGATACACATCCAGACCGGCAGCAAAAACCTGCTTGGCTTTTAAAGCTGAAATTAATGCCTGTTCATCAATGACCGAGCCACGTGAAATATTGACCAATACTGCATGGGATTGCATTTTAGCCAATTCCGCTGTCGCAATCAGCGCCTTAGAATCCGCATTCAAATCTACTGCAACGACCACAAAGTCAGAACGCTGTAACAGTTCCTCAAGCTGGCAATATTTCGCATTCAACCCTTGAGCGAGTTCTGGTTTTTCCCGGCGATTATGATACAGAATATTCATGTTAAAACCGTAAAAACCACGACGTGCGATTGCCGCCCCAATATGACCGAGACCAATAATTCCGAGGGTTTTTCCAAAAATATCCATACCAAATTGTGCTTCGCCCACGGTACGCTGCCATTGTCCCTGCTTGGTCCATTGATCCAGGTAAGCCACTTTGCGTGCTGCTGACATCAGTAAAGTGAAAGCCAGGTCAGCAGTGGTTTCAGTCAGTACATGCGGCGTATGACTGAGATAAATTTTCTTTTCATTTAAATAATCCAGTTCATAGTTGTCATAACCGACACTGACACTGGAGATAATTTTTAACCGGGTGGCACTGGCCAGATTATCGCGATTCAGCAAACGCCCTGCGCCAATCATGCCATCAGCATCCTGAACCTGCTGCAAAAGCTGTTGATTCACATCGCCTAGCTTGGGTTGTATATAACTAACCTGATAATTTTGTTCGAGCTTATTTTGAATATCAGCATCAATTTGACTAAATACAACCACTTTTTGTTTCATCTATTTTTATTCCACAGCAAGATTATTCCAGACTGGCGGTCCTATTTTGCATAAACTGCCATAAACGTTTTTTTAGAATTGGTTGATCCAGCATTTCTTGTAAAGATGCCAACTGGATCATTTTCGTATTTGATATATGCGCTACAGGCCCGAGGAAAATAATATTTTTCTCTACACTCATCCCATCCAGAAAACCCTGAATATAGGATTCTACACCACGTCCATCCTGAACATTGGCCCAGGGAAATGGCCAGTTCAGCTCATGAAACTCTCCCGGGACTGCACGCTGGATATTGCCCCATAAATTCTGGGTGTCTTCGGTCATTGCAGTTGCATCAATCACGATACTGCAATGTGCCAGACTTAAAGCCTGCAAACTGAATGGCGGGATTTGTACGATTTCACGCTGTTCCTGAACAGGTGCAATGTGAGTCGGTGCCGCAGGTGGTGTATCAACCTTAAGCGTAACAATTGGCTCTGGCTCAGGAATCGGTAGATCAGCCAACGCCTCTACGGAAGCAGGCTGTGGTAAGACGATATCGGTGTGAAATTCAGGTGCAGCCTGATCACGCCAGATCGAAACCTGGTGCGGCTGACATGCGCTGTCCCTAGGAATCCAGAGATCGATTCCTAATGTTGCCAGTATGTCACGCTGATGCCCAATCATCTTTTCATCATCACCAATTTCAGGCTGAACATTTTAGCCGGATTGCCTGTGCTTTGCCGAACTTTTTCAGCTTTTCTTTTTTATCCTGATGGATTCTAGTACAAAGTTTAGCTGTCTGCTAAAAACCGTGCTTTTAATACACAATTAAACCATTCCTGCTGTTATAACAGATTCCGGCTAAAGCTGCGCGTTCTCATTTATTTTCTACAGAATGGTTAAACTGTTCTTCTTTAACATTTGCTGAACGACCTGTTCTGCCTCAAAACCCAAGCGCCAATACAACAGCTCCATCACGTCCAACTCATCCTGTGTCACGATACGATCACTCCACAAACAGGCCTCTGCAATACCTAAAATACTGAGGCGATCACGCAATAACAGCCCCGCAATATCATTCAGGATTTCTGCTAGATCAATCGGCTCATCAGAAATTTCATTATATAAGTCCAGTTCCTGAGCGGTCAGAATCCGGTTTAAAATCCGCTCCCGCACCTCAAGCTGGTTGCCGCTATTAATCTGCTGTACATGCAGCAAGGCGTCGATCAAACGCACAATCTGTGGCTTGACCTCATCGAGTGCTGTAGGCGTATGTGCAGGAAGCAAATTCAGTTCGTATTTCACACATTCCAGTAATAATGCATCCAACAGGCCAATTTCGCCATCTTCCTGAATAATCCGTGCCAGCTTCATCAAAAACTGGCGTGCAACAGTTGTCGGCATGCCACCAATATTGTTACAAGCTTGCTGGAAAATCGAGATATGCACCCGCCCGTCCAGATTGAGCAATGAATCTACAATGGCACGGCTAACTTCAGCCTCAGTCGGAATAAATTCACGATATTGACGGATCATTAAAATGGCGACCATCACTTCACGAGAACCAGTTGCGGTTTGTAATGCACGCTCAATCAGTTCCGGACGTGGCATCTTGAGCCGAAGTTCCGGATTCAGTGGTTTGATCGCATCTTTAATCGCAAAACTGATCGGAGACAGCCGCAATAATGGCAAAGGCTGTGGCGAGCTCCAGCTCATTGCAGTTTCAGGCACCACTTCTTCTAAAGAACGGAACAAACTAAACAAAGGCTGATTTTTGAGTTTTTTCAGATTCTCAAGCTGTAAGTCCTGAATCAAGGCAGGATTTAATTCATAAATCCGCTGATTGATATGGGGATGAATATTCAGCCAGTTTTGTGGGCTCAAGGAATTGGCAAAGCACATATGTGAAATGGATTCAGCATATTCACTATAAATCTGGGAGCCGGAATGATGCACATGAATTCTGAGTAAAGTCTGAATATTGGCATCATTTTGAATCAGGCGTCGGGTCTTTCGATCATTTTTATAGGTCCGACCACCGAGTGAAATATATTTAATGAAACGGGAAATCAAAACACCCAAACTACCAATCAGCCAGATCACCGCACCGACTGAAACATAGAAAGTTTCGAACTTGTTTTCACGAGGACTACCCGCTCGATAAAAACCGGACTTGGCAATCTTACTGCCACACTGACTAAACGTGGTTAAACTGCTATACAGAATTTTCAAACGGGTATTTTCCGCAGCTTCACCAGACAGGATTTTATTGAATTCATGGCTGAGCAAGCCATACAGCTCGACTTTATCCAGTGTTTGTATCGCACCCCAAGTCAGGATAATTGCGGTATCCCGCGGACTAAACCCTGCCGTCAATGCATTGACACCAACTTCATCGGGCAGCACATATACCGCCGGAACGTCAATCAGAAAAGTCTCTGACAGTTGCTGGTTAATGTGCAGTGCAGCACTTTCTTCTGGAATACTGTCCATCGGACTCAACCGACGTGCACCCAACTGCTTCGCCAGCGAATAACCGCCATTCCGAAAAATATAGAATTCATAGATGACCGAGATCATCATGGCACATAACAACAAAGCAATCAGATAAGGACTTAGCGCATGCCAGAAGATTGACTGGCTAGGATCAGTATAAAAAACAAAGAGACCAACAACGGTATTAATAATAAAAATAGTCAACAGAATTGCAATCAGGCAAAAACTTACAGGCAGTACTATATTTTTGTTTTTTATAAAATCGTATCCTACGTTTCGCAATGCAGAATCCTAAAATGATGATTTTCAATGGGCTCATCATAAAACAAAAAAGCGGGAAATTCCCGCTTTTTCATGATGATTTTAACTACTTAGACTTCGCGTACGCCAGTCAAATCCACTGAAGCTGCATCAATATTGACATCAATATAATTGCTTTCTTTCATGGCACTGTCACTACGTTTTTGCTGAAGATCATCCAGATATTGCGCATCAATACCGCCCGAAACATAGATGCCATCAAAGACTGAACAATCAAAGTCTTTGACATCCGGTACTTTGGTGGTTCTTACCGCATCTTTCAAATCTTCCAGATCCTGGAAAATCAGACGGTCAGCACCAATAATTTCACGGATTTCTTCCACGCTACGTTCCGATGCAATCAGCTCAGATTTCGCCGGCATATCAATACCGTAAACGTTTGGATATTTCACCATCGGTGCTGCAGAAGCGAAGAATACTTTTTTCGCACCAGAATCACGAGCCATCTGGATAATTTCATTACAGGTCGTACCACGGACAATCGAGTCATCCACCAACAGTACGTTTTTACCTTTAAACTCAAGCTCAACCGGGTTCAGTTTTTGACGTACCGATTTTTTACGCAGCTGCTGACCAGGCATAATGAAGGTCCGGCCGATATAACGGTTTTTCATGAAACCTTCACGGAATTTCACGCCCAACATATTGGCAAGTTCTAGCGCTGAAGTACGTGAAGTATCCGGAATCGGAATCACCACATCAATATCATGCTCTTCACCCCACTCACGCAGAATTTTTTGCGCCAGCTTCTCACCCATTTTCAAACGTGCTTTATACACCGAGATTCCATCAATGATGGCATCTGGACGGGCAAAATAAACATATTCAAAAATACAAGGACGGTATTCAGCATTCGCCGCACATTGCTTGGTAAAAAAATTACCTTCTAAATCAATAAATACCGCTTCACCAGGCAAAATATCACGCTCAACTTTAAAGCCCAGTGCAGTAATCGCAACCGACTCAGAAGCAATGATATATTCCATACCCTGTTCAGTTTCACGTGAACCGTAGATCAGTGGACGAATACCATTTGGATCACGGAAGCCCACCAGCCCTTGACCGGTAATCATCGCCACTACGCCATAAGCACCTTTACAACGCTCATGCACACGTGTTACCGCATGGAAAATATCTTCTGACGTTGGTACCAATTTGCCATGTTTTTGCAATTCATGCGCCAACACGTTTAGCAGGACTTCCGAATCAGAATCAGTGTTCATATGACGCAAGTCAGTTTTGAACAGGTCATCATGAATTTCTTCGGCATTGGTCAGGTTACCATTATGTGCCAAGGTAATCCCGTACGGCGAGTTCACATAAAACGGCTGTGCTTCAGCACTGCTCGATGAACCGGCTGTTGGATAACGCACATGACCAATACCGTAATTTCCTTTCAAAGCACGCATATGACGGGTATGGAATACATCACGTACCATACCATTGTCTTTGCGCAGGAATAAACGTCCTTCATCACATGTCACGATCCCAGCTGCATCTTGTCCACGATGTTGTAACATCGTTAATGCATCAAACAACATTTGGTTAACGGGTGATTTACCAGCTATACCAACTACTCCACACATAGCAACCTCGCAGACAAGCTAGGATTAATAAAAAGGATTATTTGTAGACTCATCTGCAACTCCAGACTTGGACGATGTTTCAGATGATGAAGCTGAAGGTTTCGATGCCCCTTCAGGCTTGATATGTTGTAGTGCGCCATTCGCGGCTTCTTTCGACATTTGAGTCGCCCAAGGCGCATAAGGCAATAAGGCTTGAATAAACTTGGACTGTTTCCAGTGCGGCGAGCTTTCTACCCACGGACCAATCCCCTGCATGGTAATCAGGACAATGAGCAAACCTTTCAGGCTACCAAAGACACCACCAGCCAGACGGTTGAGAGGACCCAGTTTAAGACTCTTTAAAATACGGTTCAACAGTGCAGTAACGATCCAGGTCAGAACTACAATCAGCAGGACGATAAAGGCGAAGGCCGCAATCTTTTGTACAACTGGATCTGTACTCAGAGCAACCATAGACGGCGCAAGTAGCGTTGAATATTTTGCCGCAACAATCAGGGCAAAGATCCATCCCACTAAGTTCGCAAAGGCTTTAATAAATCCTTGACGCAAACCGTTGAGCCCTCCAATGAGCAAGATAATCAGTAGAAAGATATCAATGGCATTCATAGGATTTAAAGTGCGTCTACACAATCTTTTACAAGTTTAGGTCCAGTATAGATGAGGCCACTATAAACCTGTACAAGGCTGGCGCCTGCCTGTTTCTTGGAAACAGCATCTGCACCTGAAAGAATACCACCCACACCAATCAATGGAATTTGTCCTTTTAATACCGCAGCAAATGCAGCCAGACATGCGGTACTTTTCTCAAATACTGGCGCGCCAGACAAACCGCCCGCTTCCTCTGCATGCTCCAGACCCTCTACCCCTTCACGTGACAGTGTGGTATTGGTCACGATCAGACCATCGATCTTGAATTGCAATAACTGTTTGGCAATAAAGGCAATATCGCTGTTATCCAGATCAGGCGCCACTTTGAGTACCAAAGGTACATAATGCTGGTATTCCTGAGCCAATTCAAGCTGACGCTTCTTCAATGTTTCCAGCAGTTCGGTGAGTGCATCACCACTTTGCAGGCTGCGCAGGTTTTTGGTATTGGGAGAAGAAATATTGACGGTAATATAAGAAGCATAATTATAGACTTTTTCTAAACAGATGAGGTAATCATCTACTGCTTTTTCTACCGGAGTATCAGCGTTTTTACCGATATTAATACCGAGAATACCTTTAAATTTGGCCGCTTTGACATTTTCAACCAGCTGATCCACGCCATCATTATTAAAGCCCATACGGTTAATAATGGCTTTGGCCTGTGGCAAACGGAATAAACGCGGATGAGGATTGCCGGCTTGCGGTCGCGGGGTAATGGTACCAATTTCAATAAAACCAAAACCTTGACCGGCAAGGGCGTCAATATAGGCACCATTTTTGTCCAAACCTGCCGCAAGACCTACCGGATTGGGAAATTCGATTCCCATACAGGTCACAGGTTTCGCAGCAACGTTTTGACGCATCAAGCCCATTTTATGGGATGATTTCAATAGTGATAATGTCAGCTCATGTGCACGCTCTGGTGCTAAAGAAAACAACAAAGGGCGGGCTAGAGAATACAACATATCCAGAAAAGTCTACTGCTTTTTAAGTCGGCATATTATAGGCATAGGCTGACAAAAAAACCATGCTTTGCAAATCTTTATTTTTACCGTTTATTGTATGGTCGCCGTTAATTTAATCTGTCCTGCCTCATTATTTAGTTCCATTTTCTCGATACTTAGCCCCATTTGTGCCAGCTGAGTCAGGAAATTTGCCAGTACTGCATAATTTTCATGCATGACCGCCAATTGAATTTTTCCTTCCATTTGCTGGGAAGCCACCGACAATCCTTGCTGCTGTGCGACTCGCTGTACTTTCTCCGCTGCATCCAGTTGGGTGTCCCCAGCCGGTTTCATGGTTACTGCATTACTTTGCATCCAAACAATGGTATCTTTCAGCTGATTTAAGCGTTTTTGCTGGGTATCTGCCGCCTGATGCATATACCAGAGTGCAGAACCGACTGCCGCCACAATCACAAAAACAGTGGTAAAAATCACCATTACCCGTTCACGTACCGACAAGCTGTCCAGATAATCACTCAGTTTTTCAAAAGACTGATCCATACGATTTTGTAGCGCTTCAATGCCTTTCATTATTGAATCCTCACCAGTCCGATCGCAGCTGTTCCGCTGGCCTGAATATTCCCCAGCTCCACCTTAAAGCCTTGCTGGCTTAATTGTGTGGTCAGTGCATTTAACGTTTCTGATGAATTGGCTTTAAGTTCCATACTTAGCACAGAAGCATCATAATTCACCCGTTGTGCCACAATCTGATTTTGCATCAAGACAGGCCCCACCCGACTAATCAGCTGTAATGCATGCGTATCTGCAATCTGGCTTTGACGCAACTGCCCTTCAAACTGACTTTTGATATTCTGCTCAGTGACCGGATAATTTTGTCCAAACCAGTATTTAAACTGGTCAATGGCTTGCGCAGCAGTCTGATTCGCCACTTTCTTATATTGATACCAGCGCATAGCATCATAACTAAACTGCAACACCAAAATACCCAGAAAAACTGCCGCGCAGGCTTTCCAGTAGCCGGAAATAGCACCATCGGATTTTGCTTTAGGCAAGACATTAAACGGATGCTGTTTCGGTTTTTTCAGTACAGGAATTCCATATTGGAAAGACTCCAGTTGCTCCTGAGTGACCAGTGCTTCAAGACTACGCAACTGCTCCTGATTCAGGTTGCTCACCTTATAGCTGAGGTCCTTGGGCTGATAATCCAGATAAAGGCTCAGATCATCTAGCGACTGACCGATATATTCCGACTCGCGCACCAGCAAACGCCCACCAATTTGAGCAATCACACGCTGGTTGGCCTCAGGAATCGGCAGCACCAAAAAGTCCGGCAACAAAGCTGCTAGCTTGACCGGGATCAGGCTTAAAGCATGTTGCAAGGTCTCAAGCGTAGAATTCGCAATTCCTATAATGCTGATCTGATCCGGCTGTTGAAAATGATGCAGCACTTTCATGGCATCTACCGGCAGCACCACATATTCTTCGAGCAAATATTTAATGCCATCATTGCCCATTTTCTTATATTGGCTCTTGGGCAAGGTCTGCTGCAAAATTTGCACATGACGGCTCGGGAAAAATACCACTGCCTCTTCGCCATGATGAGCTTGTATATCCTGAATCAGCTGCTCAAGTGTGTGCGCAGTGTTCCAGAACTCCCCAGTTGACCATTGCCAAACCCCATTGGCTTCTGGCATCCATAAATACAACATTGATTGTGTTCTGCCGTTTTAATTAATTTTTTATAGTGTAGGAATAAAGCTTTTTATCTGTGTGGATAAACCCGGGGCAATCACCGCCTGATCATAAATACGTGTCTCTGCCAATGCATAGGGATGAAAAGATTCAGCCAGCAGAATGGAAGACATATGTGCCACCACATTCATATGACACACCACTGCAATCGACTCATAAGGCAGTTGCGACAACCATTCTACTGCAACTTTGGCATCATCATCCGGTTTGATGGTATTACAGATCACCACCGGCACATCTTTAAAATACTGCTGCAAATGTGCCAGAGTTTCCTGCGCACGCAATAACGGACTGACCACAAAGACTTCAGGCTTAATCAGATCCTTTAAGAACTGTGCAGTTTGCTCAGCCTGTTGATGACCACGCTCCGTTAAAGGTCGCTTGGTGTCATTACCATTGACCGGTGGCGCGGCCTCGCCATGTCGAACTAAAGTCAGTTGCATTTGATTTCCTTATATTCTTTTGCCTGCATGATAAGCAGCGAATATGACAATTCGCAGACAGTCCCTGTGTTATAGATCAGACTTGATGATGTGGCAAGACAAATTCAACATCACTGCGATGACCGTTTTTCATCAATGACAATGCAATATTGAGTGGCGGCGCACCTTCAAAAATCACATCATACAAGGCCGAGGTAATCGGCATATACACATCGAGCTCTTCCGAACGTGCCTTGACCTGTACAATGGTATTAATCCCTTCTGCCGTTTGCCCCAACTCAGTCGTTGCCTGCTCCAAGGTTTTACCTTTACCAAGCGCATAACCCACCTGATAATTACGGCTAAGAGGGCTGCTACAGGTAGCGAACAAATCACCCACACCTGAAAGCCCAAGGAAAGTCAGCGGATTAGCACCGAGTTTTACTGCAAAACGGCTCATTTCGGCCAAAGCACGGGTCAGGATCATACTCTTGGTATTTTCACCCACGTTATACGCAGCAGCCATGCCCATCGCGACAGCATAGATATTTTTTAATGCGCCCCCGAGTTCTACCCCATGCACATCATCACTAGCAAATACGCGGAACAAGGCACTATGTAGGGCTTGTTGTACGGCATAACGCACCAGCTCGGACTGGCTGGCAATCACGGTTCCTGCCGGCTGTCCTGCCACAATTTCCTTGGCCAGATTCGGTCCTGATAACACACCATAAGGCACTTCAGGCAACACTTCACGAATAATATCGCTCATGAAACTAAAGGTTTTGGCTTCAATACCCTTGGTCAGCGAGATCACGGCTTGCGATGTAATAAAAGGTTTGATTTGCTGCAAAACATCCCGGAAAGAATGGCTCGGAATTGCGACTAAAATAATATCGCGATCACGCACAGCCTGTTCCAGGTCTGACACCGCCAGCAGATTTTCTTCTAACTTAAAATCTGGCAAATAGCGTTTATTGATATGGGTGGCATTAATATCTGCCGCAACTGCTTCATCACGAATCCAGATCATGGTATTGCAACCATTACGCACTGCAGTATTGGCCATTGCAGTACCAAAGCTGCCCCCACCCAATACCGTTACTCTTAAAGCTGTCTTATGATCAACTGCAACCGGTTCTACCAGTTTTGAGAAATTTAATTCTGACATCTTATTTTTTAATATCCTGTTATACCGTGCAAACTAGCTGTTCTGGTTCCAGTAACTGACAAAATCACCGGTTCGAATCTCTGTGCGTGCTGGAATTGCTTTTGCGGCAGTGCCAATATAAATAATACCCGAGACCAGATCGTCTTTTGAAATTCCCAATGCCTGCTTAAACAGGCCAGACTCGACTACAGCACCGCTACGCCACATGGTTGAGAAACCCTGAACCTGAAGTGACAGCAGAAAATTCTGAATCGCTGCGCCTGAACTAAGGATTTGCTCAAAATGAGGAACTTTAGGATGATCCTGCAAACGCGTTAAGGCAAGTACCAATAAAGGCGCACGAAATGGATGATTTTTAACACGCTCAATCTGCGCTGTTTCAGTTTCACCCAAATCGACGAGCGCCTGCGACAGCAACTCTCCAAAAGCTTCACGCTGATTATCTGGAACCACCACAAATGTGGTCGGCTTGAGCCGATGATGATCGGGTGCAGTTAATGCCGCCTGAAAGGCTTTTTCCAGTTGTTCTGCATTCGGTGCCGGTGCCAGCAGATGACCAATCGATTGTCGTTGGTGAATATTTTGATGAACGATGTCAATCGCAGATTCCGTCATTGCCTTGTATATCTACACTTAAAAACTATACTCAAGATTAGCATATTCAAAGAAAAATACGCTAGAAACTTCATAGCGATTCAGCCAGCTCATCACCACTTAAAAATAAACTTGCTTGGTTTTTCAATCCCGTACTGCTCTATTTTTCACCTAAGTCACATAGAGCTATACCAAAAATTGCCAAACCTATACAACAGCTACAAAATCTGCGCTGCTTGCTGTGTTGAAATATTCAGCATCGTATTTACTTGAGATTTCATGATGAAAAAAACAATCACTTTCAGCGGATTGGCTATTTCCGCATTACTGCTTACTGCCTGTGCCTCAAACCCGACTGCTTTGGCCGTTCAAAAGGAAAATAACCAGTATGAGGTGACCGGATTAGGTAAAAATCAACTGACCTCGAAAAACAATGCGATTACTGCGGCCAATAAAGCCTGTGGCTCTCGATCAACCCCAATTATTGTGGATGAAAAGACAGCTTATAACGGCGCTTTAAAAGGCGTGGTCGATGAACAAACAGGTCAGATGATCCAGGCAGCAGCTACCGTTCTCGGGAATATCGCAGGTACCAATACCGGTTTAAACCAAAATGATGATTATCAGACGGTTCTTACATTCCGCTGTCAGGCCAAATAAGCTAATAAACCATAGCGCAATAAAAAACCGCTCTTCAAGAGCGGTTTTTCGATGGTCTGGATTAACAATAACCTTCCAGACGGGTCAAAGGCAATTTTTGACCAATGGCTTTTTCAATTTCTGGCAGATAGAACGCATCATCTTCTGCAAGGAAACTGATACTCACACCACTGGTTCCCGCACGACCGGTACGACCAATACGATGCACATAATCATCCGACTGTTCCGGCAAGGTGAAGTTCACCACATGCGATACACCATCAACATGGATGCCACGACCTGCCACATCCGTTGCAATCATGATGTTATGTTTACCATTTTTGAACTGATCCAGCATTTTAAGGCGTTTGTCCTGAGCAATCTCGCCAGACAGCATCACTACTTTATAGCCATCACGTTTTAAATGGTCATAAAGTTTGCGCACCTGATCACGACGGTTGGCAAAAATCATGACTTTTTCAATCGGCTCATCACGCAAGATTTCTTGCAACAATTTATATTTGTCCGCCTTGGCGACCATATAAACCCGTTGCTCGACATCGGCATTGGTTTTCTTTTCCGGTTCAATTTCAACTGTGACCGGTTCAAATAACCATTGTTGTGCAAGATTCAGCACATCGTAGCTGAAAGTTGCAGAGAACATTAAAGTCTGACGTTGTTCTTTACGCGGCGAGAAACGCACAATGCGCTTTACTGAAGGAATAAAGCCCATATCTAGTAAGCGGTCGGCTTCATCAATGACCAAAAATTCAATCTGATCCAGCCAGACTTCTTTTTGTTCTACAAAATCGATCAAACGACCCGGTGTAGCCACCATAATATCGACAGGCGCTTTATTAAGCTGGTTCTTTTGCTTGTCAAAATCCACACCACCCAGCAAGGTCACCACATTGAGACCAGCATATTTCGCCAGATCCTGTGCATCGCTTTCGATCTGTAACGCCAGTTCACGGGTCGGTGCCAAAATCAGCGCACGTGGCTCACCACGATAGCGTTGTTCCTGAATCGGATTATTTAAGAGATCATTCATGATACTAATTAAAAAGGCAGCAGTTTTGCCTGTACCTGTCTGTGCACGGCCAATGGCATCATGTCCTGCCAGCGTGAATTTCAAAACCTTCTGCTGGATAGGCGTCATGGTGGTAAAGCCTAAAGCATCAATCGCTTTTTTTAGATTGGGATGTAAATTTAAGGTTTCAAAACCAGATGACATAAAGCGGTGCTCTAATTGGGTAATCACTAAGATAGGGATAGTATAAACAAAAAACGCCCCAAGTTATATTGGAGCGTTTTCTTTTTAGCTTAATCCGAAGATTAGTCTAATGGTTGAACTTCTTCAGCTTGAAAGCCTTTTTGGCCTTTAACAACACTGAATTCAACACGTTGGCCGTCACGAAGTGAACGGTGACCGTCACCTTGGATAGCACGGAAATGAACAAATACGTCATCACCGCCGTTACGTTGAATAAAGCCGAAGCCTTTAGTATCGTTAAACCACTTAACTACGCCTTGTTCGCGAGCAGCTGTCATAAGTTAATCCTCATTGAAACTAAAAGAAGGACCACCCGGTGTTGCAAACAGCAGAGCAAACAAGTTTGAAAATATTATTTTTAAGCTTGTAATCATTCTGTAAAACTATCAACAAAATCCCGGTTACATCCATTTATGTAATAGGGTGAAAAACAATCACTTTGTTTATTCAAAGTCCCAAATACGCAACGAGCTTAACATGGGTTTATCACAATTAATAGATTTTTTTTAGCATGTTCTGTTTGATTTAGTTATTTTTTTCATGAAAATTGTCAAAAGACTTTATAAAGTCATTTAGATCTTCTTTTTCTGAAACCAGTTTGGTTCTGGCATCATATTTGCTACTATTTATAGCCTTTTCTGCCATCTAAATAAAACCGCAATGTCCGAATATCCAGCGCAATTCAGCCTTATAGACGCTATGGGAAAACCGTGCCCGATGCCGCTATTAATGTTAAAGCGCGCACTAAAGGCCGGAAATCAGAAAACATTCCTGCTGAAATCATCTGATCCGCATAGCCAGACAGATGTCAGCCGCTATTGTCAGCTGCATCAGCTCAAGCTTGAATTTAAAAAAATTTCTGATACAGAGTTTCACTACTTAATTGAATCTTAAAAATTTTCAATTAAACTGTTGATCTTCACTTTCGTATACTTTTTTACATTTCTCTACCCAAATATCCATTATTTGCGGAGAGATTGGATTAAGATAAAACCTAGTTTAGGGTTATCCCGCACTTCAAGGAGAACACATGAGTGACAGCCGCAATCAGTTAATGCCCCTGTCATTATCGGCGCCAGGTGTCAACCTCGGTGCTTATATCAGCACTGTCAATCAGATTCCGATTTTAACGGCCGAACAAGAAAAAGAGTTGGCTGAACGCTATTATTATGACCAAGATTTAGATGCAGCGAAAATGCTGGTCATGTCGCATTTGCGTTTTGTAGTACATATTGCGCGTAGTTATGCAGGTTATGGTTTGCCACAAGGCGACCTGATTCAGGAAGGCAACCTGGGCCTGATGAAAGCTGTAAAACGTTTTGACCCGAATATGGGCGTACGTCTGGTGTCATTTGCCGTGCACTGGATCAAGGCGGAAATTCACGAATATGTGATCCGTAACTGGCGTATTGTGAAAATCGCCACCACTAAAGCGCAACGTAAACTGTTCTTTAATCTGCGAAGCCTGAAGAAATCATCGAAAAAGTTGACGCTCGCAGAAGCACAGTCTATTGCCAATGATTTAAATGTCACACCAGAACAAGTACTGGAAATGGAAGGCCGTCTGACGGCGTATGATGCGGCTTTTGATGCATCAAGCGATGACGATGATGAAGGTTCCACCCATGTGGCACCAGCGTTATATCTTGAAGATAATCGTTATGACCCGGCTCGTCTGATTGAAAATGAAGACTATGAGGAGCAAAGCACCTCTGCCCTGCATGAAGCCATGGATCAGCTAGATGATCGTTCACGTAATATCTTGCAGCGTCGCTGGCTAGATGACGAGAAATCGACCCTGCATGAGCTTGCAGCGGAATATAATGTTTCTGCGGAACGTATTCGTCAGCTGGAAAAAAATGCCATGGAAAAAATTAAAGTGGCGATGTCATCCAATTAACACCAAATTCTGTTACTGATTTACCTCGAAAAAGCCTTCTTTGATGAAGGCTTTTTTATGTCCGCATTTTGAATTTATGCTAAGGTTGAGCGCAAACTTTATCAGGAAGATCAATTCAAATGTGGATTGCGATTTCAGCACTTAATTTGGCACTTGCAGTCATGCTCGGTGCTTTTGGTGCACATGGTTTAAAAGCGCGGGCGACTGAAGCACAGCTCGGCTGGTGGCAAACGGCAACGGATTATTTTTTCTATCATGCCTTAGGACTACTGATTCTTTCTTTACTGGCGAAAGTCATCCCTGCATTGCCCATTCAATGGAGCTTCGGTCTGATTCAGGTCGGCATTTTACTGTTTTCTGGCTCACTGTATATCATGGCCTTAGGATTACCCCGCGGTTTAGGTGCTATTACGCCCATCGGCGGGGCTTTAATGATTGCCGGATGGTTAATTCTGGCCTGGAATGCTTTAAAATACGCCAGATAAGTTTGAACAACACTTAATCATGGAGGGTTGCTAGAATGATGATTTACATCAATGGCGAACAACAGGAAACTCACTGCAAGAATCTGCTGGAACTGATTCAGAGTATGGCGCTTGAGGGTAAGCGTTTTGCAGTTGAAGTCAATGAAATGATTATTCCTAAAAGCAGATTGGGCGATACGCCAATTTGCGATACAGACAAAATAGAAATTATTCACGCGGTCGGTGGCGGCTAATACTCGGGACAATTATGCAAGATTTATTACAGATTGGTTCACGCCAATTCCAGTCACGCCTTTTGGTAGGCACGGGCAAATACAAAGATTTAAATGAAACTCAGCAGGCCATTGAAACCAGTGGTGCAGAGATTGTCACTGTCGCTATTCGCCGTGTCAATATTGGCCAAGATCCTGACCAGCCGAACCTGCTGTCAGTCATTCCTCCGGAAAAATATACCATTTTGCCGAATACCGCAGGTTGCTTCGATGCCAATAGTGCCGTCCGCACCTGTATGCTGGCGCGTGAGTTGCTCGATGGCCACAATCTGGTCAAACTTGAAGTTTTGGGTGATGAAAAGACACTTTATCCAAACGTAACCGAAACACTGAAAGCTGCGCGCACCTTGATTGACGATGGCTTTGAGGTCATGGTTTATACCTCGGATGATCCGATCGTGGCGCAAGAGCTGGAAAGCATGGGCTGTGTTGCGATTATGCCATTGGGTAGCCTGATTGGTTCTGGTCTGGGCATTCTGAATCCACATACCCTGTCAATCATCAAGGAAAATGCCAAAGTTCCTGTCCTAGTCGATGCCGGTGTCGGTACAGCGAGTGATGCCGCGATTGCGATGGAACTGGGTTGTGATGGTGTACTCATGAATACAGCGATTGCAGCTGCACAAAATCCGGTATTAATGGCATCTGCGATGAAAAAAGCCGTTGAAGCAGGCCGAGAAGCTTTTCTTGCAGGCCGTATGCCGCGCAAGCGTATGGCCAATGCCAGCTCACCGGAAACCGGCTATTTCTTTAAATAAATTTTCATGAACAAAAATAAAGGACTCAATTGAGTCCTTTATTTTTGTTTTTAGTTAAGGAATCAGACCTTCATCACGCATAGCAATCTGTACAGACTGACGTTCTGCCACTTTATTACGGATATGAATAATATTTTTATATGGACTCAAATCATGCTCAATCTGGTTCGACCAGTTGGTCAAGACAAATAGATAGGCATCCGCAGGCCCAAAGTTATCATCCACCAGATAATCATTGTCCGATTCACCAATCGCTTTATCGATATAACTCAATAGTCGATCAATCTCTGCATAGGCTTTTTTCTTTTCATCTTCGGATAACTTGCCACCGAAGAACACCGCATAGGCATCATGTAGTTCAGAGTTCAGATAACCTAACCATTCCAGCACTTTGGCACGTCCCATGCCCGATGGTGGAATTAGATCTTGTTTTGGATCGTGTTGAGCAAGAAACGGTAGAATTGCAACATTTTCTGTCAGGATCAGACCAGGGTTAATTTCTAACGCTGGTACATAGCCTTTAGGATTAACTTCGTAATAATCCGTACCTTTTTCTGTTTTATGTGTTTTTAAATCAACACGTTCCAAATCAAAATCGACATTAATTTCATTTAAAATAATATGTGCTGCCAGTGAGCAGGCACCTGGTGAATAGTAAAGCTTCATTTCTGATCCTTGTTATACACTTCTCAATGTTTTAAATCGCTTCTGACAAACTTTCAAGTGATCAAACCTGTAAATTGCAAAAAAGCGTAACTGTCACCTCAGGGCAGTTACTCATTCAATATTCAGGATATTCCGGGCTTTTGCAAGTCAATCTTGTGTAGATTTTTATCTCTATCTGTTTAACATACACAGGTTTTCCAAATTTAGATGATATTTCGTGATTAGCCTGAAAAAAGAAGAATGGTTTTCCAATATCCGCACAGATGTATTGGCAGGTCTGGTGGTGGGACTTGCCCTGATTCCTGAATCAATTGCCTTCTCTGCCATTGCCGGTGTCGATCCGCAAGTCGGTTTATATGCCTCTTTCTGCATTGCAGTATCCATTGCCTTTTTTGGTGGCCGTCCTGCCATGATCTCTGCGGCTACAGGCGCAATGGCACTTTTGATGATTACCTTGGTAAAAGAACATGGTTTGCAATATCTGTTGGCTGCCACAATTCTGACCGGCATCATTCAGGTCATTGCGGGTTATTTTAAAGTCGCTAAATTAATGCGCTTTGTATCGCAGGCGGTGGTATACGGATTTTTGAATGCCTTGGCGATCCTGATATTTGTGGCACAAATCCCGGAAATTAACCGGATGGATAGCACCGGTTATCTGTTTATTGCGATTGGTCTGGCAATTATTTATCTGTTTCCGTATATCCCGAAAATTGGCAAAGCCATTCCCTCACCTTTAATCTGTATTATCGTATTAAGCGGGTTGGCGCTGTTGTTAAGTGCAGATATGCGTACCGTGAGCGATCTTGGACAATTCCCGGATACTTTGCCAGTATTCCTGATTCCAGAAATTCCACTCAATCTGGAAACCTTGCAAATTATCCTGCCTTATTCCTTTACCTTGGCGACTGTCGGTTTGCTGGAAAGCATGATGACCACTACGGTCATTGATGAAGTGACCGGAACTGAAGGTGACCGTCATCAGGAATGTCGTGGTCAGGGTATGGCCAATATTGTCAGCGGCTTTATGGGCGGGATGGCCGGTTGTGCCATGATCGGCCAGTCAATTATCAATGTGTCTTCAGGGGCACGTACCCGTTTATCGACTCTGGTCGCTGGCGTGTTTCTGCTGTGTCTCGTGGTTTTTTTGAAAGACTGGCTGGCTTATATCCCAATGGCAGCGCTGGTTGCGATCATGATTATGGTGGCATTTACCACCTTTCAATGGGGAGCAATCAAGCAATTCAGCAAACATCCGCTAGAATTTAATACCGTGATGATTGCCGTGATTATTGTCGTGCTTGCCACTCATAATCTGGCGCTTGGTGTATTTGTCGGCGTATTGCTCTCTGCCCTGTTCTTTATTAATAAACTGGAAAGAACCGTACATGTCTATACGCATTTGAATTCGGCTCATTCACGCAGCTACTTTATTTCTGGACAGATATTCTTTAGCAGTTCAGAGAAGTTCTATCAGTTCTTTGATTTTAAAGAGAAGCTTGAGCATGTCGAACTGGATCTGACCCATGCGCATATTTGGGACGTGACTTCGGTCAATATGCTGAATAACGTGATTCAGAAGTTTAAAGCCCAAGGGATAGATGTAAGGGTGATTGGTTTGAATGAAGCCAGCAGTACATTGATCGACCGGTTTAGTAGCTGATGAACGATGATTAATAAAAGAGCCTCAATTGGCTCTTTTATTTTATCTGGAAGATCTTGCCGATTTTTATGGAGAAATACCGAGAAAAGTTTGACTTGCTCGGCTCAGGACTTAAAATACCGCATTCTGAATTTTTAGATTTGCCAAAGTTATGTCGAACGATCAATTAGACCAGCAAGTCGTGGAGCTGGAAAACTTAAGCGAGCACCGTGAAATCGTGACGTTTATGCGCCGCTCAATGCCGCTGAATACCTCTCAACGTACTGCGCTTGAACAATATGGTCACTTAATTTTGGAATATCCAGTCGGTGATTTGCGTCAGCACTTTGAACATCCTGAACGTCCTTTGACTGTAGAAATTGGTTTTGGTATGGGCCGTTCACTGGTATTGATGGCCAAAGCTAATCCTGAACGTAACTTTGTCGGAATTGAAGTCCATGTACCTGGAATTGCGCAGTGCGTGTATGAAGCAGGTATTGAAGGCCTAACGAACTTACGTGTGCTGGATGCTGATGCAATTCAGGTATTACGTGAAATGCCAGACAATAGTATTAATGCAGTTCAGTTATACTTCCCTGATCCATGGCAGAAAAAACGTCATTTTAAACGCCGCTTTGTTTCGCATGACCGTATGCCGCTGGTGGAGCAAAAGCTGGAGCTTGGCGGAACTTTCCATGCTGCAACGGACTGGGAACCGTATGCGGAATGGATGATAGAAGTATTGGAAGAACGTCCACGTCTGGAAAATCTGGCGGGCAAAGGCAATAGCTATCCTCGTCCGGAATGGCGTCCACAAACCAAGTTTGAACGTCGCGGGATTGAAGCAGGTCACAAGATTAATGATTTTATCTTTAAGAAAATTTCTTAATCTAAGACTCAAAAAAAGCGCTGATTATTCAGCGCTTTTTTATGGGAAAAATTTGGCTTTGAACCCTGCTTCGTAGATAAATTATCAGCTTCTTCATTTCTGATGACGCGTGAGAATCTGCTGGCTCAACAACTGATAGACATTTTGTAAATCTTCTCGCTGCATATTGGCTAACATCTGCTGATGCATATTCAAGATATTCTGATCACCACGCATCGCTGGGCCGGTCTGCATTTGTTTGGGATCATTCTGAGTGGCTTTATTGGCAGTTTCCAGCATTAAGGGATACAACAAACTGAAATCGACCTGTTGTACATCAACCACCTGCTTGGCCATGTCATAACAGTAATTGGCAAAATTACAGGCAAATACCGCTGCAAGATGCAAACTGAGACGTTGACTGGAACTATAAGTATAAACACGATTGCTTAGGCTATTTGCCAGTTCTAATAACAGGATTTGGTCCTGTTCATTCACCGCTTCAATCAACAGTGGCGTCTGCTGCCAATCAATCTGGCGTTCGAGACTAAAGGTCTGTAAAGGATAAAATACGCCTGCACGCGCATGCACATTTTTCAGTAAATTGAGATGGGTGCTGCCAGAGGTATGTACGATCAGATTCTGCTGTAGATACGGATGAATCTGTTCAATGACGTTGGCAATCGACTGATCACTGACCGCGATAATGACCAGATCCACCTCATGATCCAGCTGTTGAGGCTGAGCGATGGCCTGAGCGTTGAATTGCTCAGCCAGATATTGTGCTTTTTCTAGGGTTCGACTGTAGATCTGTACGATCTCATGGTGTGCTGACAATACAAGGGCAAGATGATATGCCACTCGCCCTGCCCCAATCATACTGATCCGCATCTGCTGTTCTTCCTGATAAATTACGCACAGCATGCCAATAAATAAAGATTGAGGCAATTGGCCTTGATGTTTCGAATAGACTTTAGAACTTTCGCAGGGTCAGAATCTGTTCACTTCGACCAAAAGGTCCATGAACATCATGCAGAATCCCGCTGGTCAGACCAATACCATCTTCACCATATTGCTGCACCACTTCCAGTCCCAGCCATTTACCCTGCGGCAGACGGTGCATATGAATCTGCAGGTCCAGATTCGGAAATCCCCAACCGGAATTCGGGTCCTGACGTGGCACAATGCCATTGGCCGTATCGACCATACCGAGCAAACGACTAAAGTCTGTCGTCGGTTGACCTTCTACCATGTCCAGCGAATTTCTTAGCCAGACAATGCCCTTGCCTGCACGATGGTCAGCATGTGCCCGGGTTTCAATACTCTGGATATAACCGCCCGGCCAGCAGCGCATACCCTCCCAAACCGGTAAATATTCTGGACTTTCGATCGGAAAATCTTCCACTCCAGCAATGGCCGTGGTATTTGAAGTTAGCATTCTCCACGCGCGTGCCACGATACAGGTTTTACCATTGGCACACATTTCAGCTTCAACCAGTTCAATGGTTTTACCCGGACGGATCATGCGTGTGGTAATCGAAAATTCACCAAAGGCTATCAGGCCAAAAATATCCAGCCCGACCCGACCAATACGCATGTCAGCACGTGGCTGAAACTGTTCCAGTTCGACGCATAGAATACCGGTGGCTGGCGCCATGTGCTGCTCATGCGGATTCCACGCACCTTGTGCATGAATATTAGAACGGTAATAAGCCGTAGTACTGCCATCTGCATGCTGTTCGCGCTGAATAAAACTGTAATATGCCGACATTGTTTTAATACTTCCCTGAATATTCACTTAAACTTTAGAGTTTACAAAAAGTGCTTTTATCTTTATTTTCTGAGCAAAAAGCCATGATAATCCATGATTTGACAATAAATTTTGCACTGTTTAAATCCGACTTTGGTTAAAAGCGCTTTAAAATTATGCGCAGATAACAAGTAAAAATCCTGCTCCAAGCGTTCAATCATCTTGGTACTTTGCGTTACACTCAACCCTGTCTGTTGTGCCATCTTCTGCATAGTTTTAATGTCTTGCTGATCTTCAGGTTGCATCAGATCATAGGTCAATGCAAGACCATTGGTTTTAAGACACTGATAAATAGCCTGAAAAAATCCGTTTTTTTCGGAATTTGGAATGAAATGTGCCACTAGAATGGCCAACGCAGCATCAAACGTATCCGGCTGATTCAAATCTTGGATTGTGCTTTGGATAAGTTGTACCCTTTGTTGATCTATGGAATTCAGATTTTTACTAACCTGTTCCAGCATAGCTGCTGATGGATCAATTGCAGTAAAGGTCCAGTCTGGATGTTGCTCTAATAAATACGACAATTCATAACCTGTTCCGCAACCCACTATTAATATATGTGCGGTTTCTGGGAGTTCAGTGCTGAGAATTGCTTCAATCTGCTGATGCACCAGTTCATAACCGGGAATCAGTTTACGGATATGATCGTCATAACTGGCGACCACGACTTCACTGTGAAAGTTTTTTGCCATATTTTACTCTGATTTTAGATGTTCAGTACATTCATGTATTTCTATTACCAGACCGTCGTGATCAGTAAATTCATTTACAGACATTTTAGAATCTTGCTAAATGTACAACCTCAAACTGCTAGATATATTGAACGTCCATTGCGCAGGTTTTTCGTTACTTTGACGGGGCAAAGTAACCAAACCCTTTTGTTTCACTGATATGGCATCCCTGCCATACAGTGAAACGGCGACATCCATGTCGCCGGGCTCTCTGATGAGTTGCTATTAATTGTTAGCTTTAGGATTAGTTCTAACGTAAAAAATAAAGTTTAAGCAATCTCTTTCAAGTTCAGCTCTTCACGCATAAATTCACGCAATTTGAACTTCTGCGCCTTCCCTGAAGCCGTCATTGGAAATTCCTGGAAGAAACGCACATAGCGCGGCACTTTATTGTGAGAAATATGCTCCTTACAATACTGACGGATGGTTTCTTCAGTACAAGGATCATTTTCATGCAGGATGATGCAGGCACAAAGTTCCTCACCATATTTATGGTCTGGCACCCCAATCACCTGTACATCTGAAACAGCCGGATGGGTATAAAGGAAATCTTCAATTTCTTTCGGGAACAGGTTTTCCCCTCCACGAATCACCACGTCCTTGATTCGGCCCTTGATTTTGACAAAGCCTTCATCATCCATTTCAGCGATATCACCGGTATGCATCCAGCGCGCCGCATCAATCACTTCCTGGGTTTTATCCTGATCTTCCCAATAACCGAGCATCACTGAATAACCACGTACACACAGCTCACCCAATTGGCCGCGTGGAACCACCTTGCCATTTTCATCGACAATTTTAACTTCCAGATGCGGATGTACCCGGCCAACCGTACTGACACGTTGCTCGACACTGTCTGCCGTTGAGCTTTGTGCACTGACGGGTGCGGTTTCAGTCATGCCATAACAAATCGTGATTTCAGACATATGCATCCGTTCAATCACGCGCTGCATAATTTCCTGCGGACATGGACTACCCGCCATAATCCCGGTACGCAGACTGGACAGATCAAACTCGTCAAACTGTTCATGTTCCAGCACCGCAATAAACATAGTCGGCACACCATAAGCCGCGGTACATCTTTCCTGCTGGATGGCTTTTAAGGTTTCCAGCGGATTAAACACGGCAGACGGATAGATCATGGCAGAGCCATGCGTAATACAGGCCAGATTGCCCATGACCATACCAAAACAGTGGAATAAAGGCACTGAAATACAGACACGGTCTTCTGGCCCTAAATGAATGGCTTCACCGACAAAATAACCATTATTTAAAATATTATTATGGGTCAACATGGTGCCTTTCGGATTGCCCGTAGTGCCCGAGGTAAACTGGATATTAATCGTTTCATCAAACTGCAATTCACTGGAGATCTGTTGCAGTTGTTCCAACTCTTGCGCACTAGGCGAGCTTAGTAAATCCTGAAAACGGTGGATGCCGGTATGCTGCTGATCATCAATTTTAATCACATGCTTTAAATGTGGCAGTCGCTCTGCATTAAGGAATTTACCTTCGGTTTCCTGCAATTCCGGTGCAATTTTAGTCAGAATTTCCTGATAGTCCGTCGTCTTAAACTGCGCTGCAATCACCAGTCCCTTACAGGAGACCTTGTTTAGCACATATTCAAGCTCGTTGCTTTTATAAGCTGGATTTAAATTCACCAGAATAATGCCTGCCTTGAAGGCTGCAAACTGGGTAATGGTCCATTCCACACAGTTCGGCGACCAGATCGCCAGACGATCACCTTTTTGCATACCCATTTTCAGCAGCTGACAGGCAAAGGCATTGACTTGTTCCTGTAGCTGCCGGTAACTGAGGCGTATGTTCTGATGCAAACTCACTACCGCATCACGTTCTGCATACCGCTCGCAAGCCTGATCAAATTTTTCACCAATCGTCATGCCCAATAAAGGCTGGCTGCTGGTTCCATAGGCATAGCTTAACCGTACTTGTGTCATTGAATCGATCTCCTTGATTCTTTGTAATTCTGATTTTCAACTTTACTAATTGTTTTATGACCACGACGACCTTGTCTGTGTACCGGTTTTTTGTGTGTTTATGCTTGTAAATTTTCCTCCTGTCCACGTACTGCGTTGACACAAAAATCGGCAATCTGTTTGACAAAGTGATCCTTATACTTCTGATCAAACATGACATTTCGGGACGGATTTAAAGGTTCAATCACGACAAAGGTCATGGCACCAACTACGCCCAACGCTGCCGTATTCAAATCTTCAAATTCGAATTCTCCATTGACCTTTCCTTCGGCCAGAATTTCCTTAATGCTCTGCTTGAGCAGCTGCTTACTGCGAAAACGCTCATGTTCCATTTCCGGATCAACCGGTTCGAACATCAGTGAATACGCCAGTTGGGGGCTATTCATGGCACGCTTGACAAAAGTTGTAACAGATTTTTGCAATTTCAGTTTTGGCGACAAATCTGACTCGGCAATATGGTTCAGGATCCCGACTTCATGCTGAATCGCGGCCGACAAAACCTCGATCAAAATCTGGCTTTTGCTTTCGAAATATCGATAGACCAGCCCTGTAGAAACGCCTGCGCGCTCTGCAATCGCCTGAATCGATGCCTCCTTCAAGCCCCCTTGAATAATCAGTTCACGAGCAGATTCCAAAATCGACAGGCGATTTTGTTCCATTCGTTCCTGCATCAATGATGATCTTTTATAACTCATAAAATTATTCTCAACAAGATAAAATGAATTGTAAATCATTTTGTGAATATAGATTCACTTTTTTATTTTTTCATTGTATGTTAAAACCACAAGCACAACAAAAATGCTTTTTTGGACACAACAAATATAACCTCAGGATGGATGAAGAATGAATTTACAAAGCTTGGATTTCGGTTTGGATGAAACTCTAATAGCGCTTCGTGATTCAGTGGCCGCTTTTTGCGCCAAAGAAATTACCCCGATTGCTCAACAGGTTGACCGTGACAACAAGTTCCCTGCCCACCTTTGGAAAAAGTTTGGCGAGATGGGCCTGCTCGGGCTGACAGTCAGTGAGGAATATGGCGGTTCAAATTTTGGTTATCTGGCGCACATCATTGCCATGCAGGAAATTTCCCGTGCTTCTGCATCCATTGGGCTGTCCTATGGCGCACATTCTAACCTATGTGTAAACCAAATTAAGCGAAATGGTACTGAAGAACAGAAACAGCGTTATCTGCCTAAACTGATTTCAGGTGAATATGTCGGTGCCTTGGCAATGTCTGAACCGAATGCAGGCTCGGATGTGGTGAGCATGAAACTGAAAGCAGAAGACAAAGGCGATCACTACCTGTTGAATGGTTCAAAAATGTGGATCACCAATGGTGGCGATGCCGATGTCCTGGTGGTCTATGCAAAAACCGATTTGCAGGCCGGCGCCAAAGGCATGACCGCCTTTCTGGTTGAAAAAAATATGCCAGGTTTCAGTCATGGCACACATTTGGACAAACTGGGTATGCGCGGTTCAAACACTTATCCGCTGTTTTTTGACAATGTCGAAGTACCCAAAGAAAACGTCATGGGCGGCGTCGGTAATGGCACCAAGGTCTTGATGAGTGGTCTGGACTATGAGCGTGCTGTATTGAGTGCTGGCCCACTGGGGATTATGGATGCCTGTATGGATACCGTGATTCCATATATTCATGACCGTAAACAGTTTGGTCAGGCGCTGGGCGAATTCCAGTTAATGCAAGGCAAAATTGCCGACATGTATTCGACCTGGCTAGCCTGTAAGGCACTGGTTTATGCGGTCGGTGCTGAATGTGACAAAGCTGAGCATAGCCGTAGCCTGCGTAAAGATGCTGCCAGTGCCATTTTATATGCTGCTGAAAAAGCGACCTGGATGGCAGGAGAAACCATTCAGACTTTAGGTGGTAACGGTTATATCAACGAATTTGCTGCCGGCCGTTTATGGCGTGATGCCAAACTGTATGAAATTGGCGCCGGTACTTCAGAAATCCGCCGCATGCTGATTGGCCGTGAACTTTTCAACGAAACAGCCTAAACCTTAACACTTAGAATAAAACAAGGATGTTGGTCATGAATCAGTTATCGAGCAAAATCAATATACGTAGTGAAGAGTTTAAAACCAACCAGACTGCCATGCTGCAACTGGTGGATGACCTAAAACAGAAAATTGAAAAAATTGCTTTGGGTGGTGGCGAAACTGCCCGTCAAAAACATCTGGACCGTGGCAAATTACTCCCCCGTGAACGGATTAATCACCTGATCGATCCAGGAACCGCTTTTCTGGAAATTGGTCAGCTGGCTGCCTATCAGGTGTATCAGGATGATGTTCCTGCCGCAGGTGTGGTCGCTGGTGTTGGTCAGGTCAACGGTGTGACCTGCATGATCATCGCCAATGATGCTACGGTGAAAGGCGGTACTTATTATCCATTAACAGTGAAAAAGCATTTACGTGCCCAGGAAATTGCCGAACAGAACCATCTGACTTGTATTTATCTGGTGGATTCAGGCGGTGCATATTTGCCTTTACAGGATGAAGTATTTCCAGACCGCGATCACTTCGGCCGTATTTTCTACAATCAGGCACGTATGTCGAGCCAAGGTATCGCCCAAATTGCAGTGGTGATGGGCAGCTGTACTGCAGGCGGTGCTTATGTGCCTGCCATGTCAGATGAAACCATTATTGTCCGCAATCAGGGCACCATTTTCCTAGGCGGCCCTCCTCTAGTTAAGGCAGCTACTGGTGAAGTGGTGTCCAGTGAGGATCTCGGTGGTGGTGATGTGCATACCCGTTTGTCTGGCGTGGCTGATCATCTGGCTGAAAACGATGAACATGCACTTGCGATTGCCCGCAACATCGTGGCCAACCTGAACAAAAAGCCAAACAAGACCGCAGATGAAATCGAAGCGCCGCTGTTTGACAGTTCGGAACTGTACGGCATTGTGCCGAGTGACGCGCGCAAGCCTTTTGATATCCGTGAAGTGATAGCGCGTATTGTCGATGGCTCACGTTTTGACGAGTTCAAGGCACGTTTCGGCACTACCCTGGTGACCGGTTTTGCCAAGCTCTATGGCATGCCGGTCGGGATTATTGCCAATAATGGCATTCTATTTTCCGAGTCTGCCCAAAAAGGCGCACATTTTATTGAACTGTGTACCCAGCGCAATATTCCGCTGATTTTCCTGCAAAACATTACCGGCTTTATGGTCGGTCGCCAGTATGAAAATGAAGGCATTGCCAAAAATGGTGCCAAGCTGGTGATGGCCGTCGCCAACGCCAATGTGCCTAAGTTGACTCTAGTGATTGGCGGTTCTTTTGGTGCTGGCAACTACGGTATGTGTGGCCGCGCCTACTCGCCGCGCTTTATGTGGACCTGGCCAAACTCGCGTATTTCAGTGATGGGCGGTGAACAGGCCTCTAGCGTTTTGTCGACCTTAAAACGTGACCAGATTGAACAGAAAGGCGGCAGCTGGTCAGCTGAAGAAGAAGACCAGTTTAAACAACCAATTCGTGATCAATACGAACGCCAAGGCCATCCTTATTATGCGTCTTCGCGTTTATGGGATGACGGTGTGATTGATCCGGCGCAATCACGTGAGGTTCTGGCTTTAAGTCTAGCTGCAGCCCTGAATGCGCCCATCCAGCCAACCAAATTCGGCGTGTTCCGCATGTAAGAGGTGACAAAATGACATATCAATTTTTACAGCTCGAACAGCAGAATCAGGTGGCAACGGTTTGGATTAACCGTGCTGAACTGCACAATGCCTTTAATACTCAAGTCATTGAAGAACTGCATGCTTGCTTCCAGTCTTTAAATAACCGTGATGATGTACGCGTGGTGATTCTGGCGGGTCGTGGCAAAAGCTTCTCTGCGGGTGCGGATCTGAACTGGATGAAACAGGCCGGTCAGGCATCACAGGCAGACAATGAGGCGGATGCGCTCAAACTGGCAAAAATGCTGCAAAGTCTGGCGACCTTAAAACAGCCAACCATTGCCCGGGTACACGGCATTGCCTTTGGTGGCGGCATGGGGCTGGCCTCAGCCTGTGATATTTGTGTGGCCAGTACAGATGCCAAGTTTGCCACTTCCGAGGTTCGCTTAGGTCTGGCACCTTCGACCATCAGCCCGTATGTAATTCGTGCAATTGGTACACGTCAAGCTTCACGTTATTTCCTGACTGCCGAGCGGATTACTGCTGAACAGGCCAAAAGCATTGGTCTTGCGCATGAAGTCACTCCACCAGAACAGCTCGACAGCAAAATTGATGAAATTGTGGAAGCACTTTTACTTGGTGGTCCTGCCGCACAGAGCGCATCGAAACAGTTGATTCAACTGGTTGACCAACAGGTATTGACCGAAGATTTACTGCTTAAAACAGCACAGCATATTGCCCATATTCGCCAGGGAGATGAGGCGAAAAATGGACTGAATGCATTTTTGAACAAACAAAGCCCGGCTTGGATCAAGACCACGGCATAACAACGAGAAGGATCCTACAATGTTTGAGAAGATTTTAATTGCCAACCGTGGTGAAATTGCCTGCCGTGTGATTCGTACAGCGAAGAAATTAGGAATTGCCACCGTTGCCGTCTATTCCGATGCTGATGCGCAGGCACAACATGTGAAACTGGCCGATGAAGCGATCTATATTGGTGAATCGCCAGCAGCTCAAAGTTATTTGCAAATTGATCGCATTATTCAGGCAGCCAAAAACACTGGTGCCCAGGCGATTCACCCCGGTTATGGTTTCCTGTCCGAAAATGACCAGTTTGCCTTGGCCTGTCAGGACAACAATATTGTCTTTATTGGCCCGCCAGTCGATGCCATTCTGGCAATGGGTCTAAAGGCCACCTCTAAAGCGCTGATGGAAAAAGCCGGTGTGCCTCTAACCCCCGGCTATCATGGGACCAATCAGGATGCCGACTTCCTGAAACAGCAGGCAGACAATATTGGCTATCCGGTACTGATCAAGGCCAGTGCCGGTGGTGGCGGTAAAGGCATGCGTCTGGTGGAACGCAGCGAAGATTTTCTTAGCTCGCTTGCTTCATGTAAGAGTGAAGCACGTTCAAGTTTTGGCAATGAAGACGTTCTGATTGAACGTTATGTGATTCAGCCACGTCATATTGAAGTGCAAGTTTTTGGCGATACACATGGCAACTATGTACATCTGTTTGAGCGTGATTGTTCGGTACAACGTCGCCACCAGAAAGTGCTAGAAGAAGCGCCTGCACCAAAAATGCCAGAAGATAAACTGGAAGCGATGCGTCAGGCTGCGATTGATGCCGCTCGTGCAGTGAATTACGTTGGCGCCGGTACGGTAGAGTTTATTGTCGAGCAAGACGGTACGGCCTATTTCATGGAAATGAACACCCGCCTACAGGTTGAACATCCGGTGACTGAAATGATTACCGGACAGGATCTGGTAGAATGGCAACTGCGCGTAGCTTTTGGTGAACCTTTACCGAAGCAGCAGCATGAATTGCAGATTCACGGTCATGCGCTTGAAGCCCGTGTCTATGCTGAAGAGCCGGAAAAAGGTTTTATCCCGGCGATCGGTCAGATCAGCTACCTGCATTATCCGGAGCAAAGTGACTGTGTACGTGTCGATAGCGGTATTGTCGAAGGCGACGAGATCAGCACTTATTATGATCCGATGATTGCCAAACTGATTGTCTGGGGTAAAAATCGTGAAGCAGCCCTAACCCAGATGCACCATGCGCTGGGTCAGTTCCATGTCGATGGTCTGGGTAACAATATTGCTTTTCTAGATCGCCTGGTGCTGTGTGACTCGTTTAAAAATGCACATTTAGATACTGGCCTGATTCAGCGTGAAGAAGAATTTCTGCTCAAACCTTCTGCGGATATCCGTGCCGAACTGGTAGTTAGTGCCGCACTGATTGAACTTCTGTCACATCAGGCACAGAATCCCGTTCCAAGCAACCCGGTATGGCAGCAGCAAGCATTCTGGCGCTTAAACCAACAGAATAGTCATACAGTGCAATTACAACGCAATGGCATTAACCTGAAAATTCAGTTCAGCACCCAAGATCAAGGCTTTGTTGCCAGCTATAACGGTCAGCAAATTCAGATTCAGGGTCAACTCGTCGATGCCCATACTTTAGCCTTGCAACTGGCGGGTAAACAGCAAAAACTGGCTTTTAGCCAGAGTGAGCAAGGCATTACCCTGTTCCAGAATGGTCAAAGCTATAAGTTTAATTACTTGAAGTCTGATTTTAATAATCAGGATGAACAAGGCACGGAAAATAACCTGATCGCACCAATGCCAGGTGTCATTACCCAGGTGCTCGTGGCAGCCAATGACAAAGTCAAAAAAGATGATGTGCTGATGACGCTGGAAGCCATGAAGATCGAATACTCGATTCGCGCACCGCATGACGGCATCATCGCAAGCTCATATTTTCAGAAGGGTGATCAGGTTAAAGCCGGTGATGAACTGGTCGAGTTCCAGCCTCTGGCGGAGGAAGTGGCATGACGGATTTTGTCAAAATCGTAGAGGTCGGGCCACGCGATGGCCTGCAAAATGAAAAAATACCTTTGACATTGGATGACCGGAAAAACCTGATTCTGGACCTAATGAAAACCGGTCTGCAGTCCATCGAAGTCGGCTCCTGCGTTTCAGCCAAATGGGTACCGCGAATGGCAGACAGTGATGTGCTCTTTGCCAGCCTACCCCAAGATCCGAATATTCAGTTCAGTTTATTAACCCCAAACATGAAAGGTTTTGAATCGGCACTGGCTGTGGGTTGCAAGGAAGTGGCGGTATTTACTGCAGCTTCTGAAAGCTTTACCCGCAAAAACATCAACTGCTCGATTGATGAAAGCTTCGAGAAGTTTGCCGATGTCATGGCAGCAGCCAAAGCCAATGATATTAAGGTACGTGGCTATGTTTCCTGCATGGCGGACTGTCCTTATGAAGGTGCCATTGATCCGAAGCAGGTGGTCAAAGTCACCCAGCGTTTGCTGGAGATGGGCTGCTATGAAGTGTCATTGGGTGAAACCATTGGTACAGCAACACCGGATCGGGTGAAAAATGTCTGGGAGGCCTGTCTGGCTGAACTTGATACTAAAGTTTTGGCAGGCCATTTTCATAATACTTACGGCATGGCCATTGCCAATATTTACCAGTCTTTACTGCAAGGCATTCGGGTCTTTGATTCATCCATTGCCGGCCTAGGTGGTTGCCCTTATGCCAAAGGCGCTTCCGGCAATGTCTCAACTGAAGACCTGTATTACCTGCTCTCGAATATGGGCTTTCAAACCGGTATTCAGCTGGATGCCCTGATGCAGGCCAGCCGTAATATCAGTGAAGTCTTGCAGCGCAATAATCCATCCAATTATGCCAATGCCTATTGGCAAAAAGCCTGTGCTTGAAAATAAACTTGCTTGAGCAAAATGCTTTCAAGCAAGCCATAAGGATATAAGCAGCAGATTGAAGTCTGCTACAACAATAATAGAGGTGACAAGATGTCAAACAAGGTTTATGACAGCGCTCAATCCGCCTTAAAGGATGTGGTGCAAGATGGTCATACTCTGGCCGTTGGTGGTTTCGGCCTATGTGGTATTCCAGAAGCCCTGATTACAGCACTAAAAGAAACAGGTGCTAAGCAACTCACCTGTATTTCCAACAATGCCGGCGTAGACGGCTTCGGTCTCGGACTTCTGCTGGAAACCAAACAAATTAAAAAAATGATCTCCTCTTATGTGGGTGAGAATAAAGAGTTTGAACGTCAATATTTAAATGGCGAACTGGAAGTTGAGCTGACCCCACAGGGTACACTGGCAGAAAAATTACGTGCTGGCGGTGCCGGTATTCCGGCTTTTTATACGGCGACGGGTGTCGGAACCGTGATCGCTGAAGGTAAGGATGTCCGTGAATTTAATGGCAAGTCTTACATTCTGGAAGAATCTTTAACAGCTGATGTTGCTCTGGTTAAAGCCTATAAGGCCGATAAAGCCGGCAACCTGATTTTCCGTAAAACCGCCCAGAACTTTAATCCGGTCTGTGCCATGGCCGGCAAAATTACCATTGCTGAAGTCGAAGAGATTGTCGAAATTGGCGTGCTGGATCCAGATGAAATCCATCTTCCGGGAATTTATGTGAACCGGATAGTCGTGAATGCTCAACCGGAAAAACGTATTGAACAGATGACCTTAAAGGCGGAGGCTTGATCATGGCTTGGACACGTAATGAAATGGCGCAGCGCGCGGCACAAGAGCTTGAAGATGGTTTCTATGTCAATTTAGGGATTGGCCTGCCGACGCTAGTCGCAAATTATATTCCGGAAAATATCAATGTCTGGCTGCAATCGGAAAATGGTTTGCTGGGGATTGGTGAATTTCCAACCGAGGAAACTGTCGATGCCGACCTGATCAATGCCGGTAAACAGACGGTTACCGCGCGAAAAGGTGCTTCATTTTTCTCAAGTGCCGACTCCTTTGCCATGATCCGTGGTGGTCATGTCAATATTGCCATTTTGGGAGCCATGGAAGTGTCTGAAACTGGTGATCTGGCCAACTGGATGATTCCGGGTAAAAAGGTCAAAGGCATGGGCGGTGCCATGGATCTGGTCGCGGGTGTACAAAAAGTCGTGGTCTTAATGGAACACTGCGCCAAAGATGGTACACCGAAGATTGTACCGCAATGTAGCTTGCCGCTGACTGGTCAAGCTGTGGTCAACCGGATTATTACCGACCTCGGTGTACTGGATGTTAGTCCTGATGGAATTCGACTGGTTGAACTGGCACCAGAGGTCAGTTTTGAGGAGATTCAAAAAGTCACTGGGGTAGCGCTATTACGTAATGCTGCCTGATCCAGCCAGCCCTTAAGAATGAAGCATCTTAAGGGCTTTTTTATATATAGCCGTTTCATTTCAAAATAATAATCGCAGAATAAATGGATTTTAATCATGCAAACTCAACAAAATATTTTGCAGCGCTTCGCCTTGCGCGTCAGCGACTGGTCTGAAAAATGGTTTCCGGATTCTTATATTTTTGCCCTGCTCGGCGTCATCATTGTGGCGATTGCCGCTATCGGAATTGGTGCACCGGCACAGGATGTCGCGATTTCCTTTGGTGACGGCTTCTGGAGCCTGATTCCCTTTACCTTGCAGATGTGCATGCTGATCGTGGTCGGTTATGTGGTTTCGGTGTCCAAGCCTGTCCAGCTTCTGATCCAGAAAATGGCGCGCCTGCCACATTCCGGTCGTGGTGCGATTGTCCTGGTCGCCACGGTCAGCCTGTTAATTTCTCTGATTAATTGGGCCATGAGTACTGTACTGACTGCACTCCTAGTGATTGCACTGGCACAGCGTAAAGAGCTTAACATGGATTACCGCGCTGCTGCGGCTGCCGCGATTATCGGGATGGGTGCGACCTGGGCACTGGGCATCAGTTCTTCAGCTGCACAGTTACAGGCCAATAAAAGCAGTCTGCCTGAACCGATTTATAATCTGACGGGCGTGATTCCATTTACCGAAACCATTTTCCTGCCGCAATCCATGATCATGACGGCGGTACTGATTGTAGCTTCAATTGCGATTGCTTACTGGTCAGCACCTAAAGGGTCTGACATTAAAACCATTGAGCACTTCCCGATTCAGATTGAAGAAGAAAAACCGGAAGTATCTGCCGAAAAAAGACCGGGGGATTGGCTGGAAAATTCACCCATTTTAAGCATTCTGATTGTGATTCTGGGCGCAGTCTGGATGTTTAACGAATTTTCCAAAAGCAATCCGATTCTGGCCATTTCCAGCTTAAATACCTATAACTTTATCTTCCTGATTTTGGGCGTGGCCTTACACGGTACACCGCGAAATTTCCTGAATGCGGTATCCAAAGCCGTACCCGCCATTTCTGGGGTACTGATCCAGTTTCCGCTGTATGGCAGTATTGCCTTTATGATGACCAATGCGCTAAACCCGGCCGATCTGTCATTGTCACATTACATTGCCGAGTTCTTTGTTTCCATTGCCTCGCAGGAAACCTTTGCCATTGTGATGGGCTTATACTCGGCGATTCTGGGTTTCTTTATTCCTTCTGGCGGAGGGAAATGGATTATCGAAGCGCCCTATGTGATGCAGGCTGCGCATGACCTGAAAGTGCATCTGGGCTGGTCGGTACAGATTTATAATGCGGCAGAAGCCTTGCCGAATCTGATTAATCCATTCTTTATGCTTCCGATGTTGGGTATCCTGAAATTAAAAGCCAAAGATGTGATTGGATTTACGGTGACCCAGTTGATTTTCCATCTGCCTTTGGTACTGTTCCTGCTATGGTTCCTTGGTCGGACATTGACTTATAGCCCGCCGGTATTTTCTTAATTTAAGATAATAAAAAAGGACGAAAATTCGTCCTTTTTTATTTAGGCCGCTCTCTTAATTTCCTGTCTTCTCAACTACACCTTCATCATCTACTTCACGTACAATTCCCGTTTCGGTATTCACGACCTCAAAGGTCACGCGACGATTCTGAAACTGTCCGGCAGGTGTGGCATTGGGTTCAACCGGCTGATCCTCTCCCATGCCAACTGCCTGTAACTGTGCAGGATTGACCCCTTTTCCAACGAGATAACTGGTAATCGCTTGAGCTCGTTGCACAGACAGCACCTTATTTTCTGCTTCACTACCCTGAGCATCGGCATGTCCTGTAACCTTCAGAATGACATGCGGTGCTCGTTGCAATAATGCAGCAGCCTGATCCAGCACCAATTTATTGACCTCGGGAACTTCAGTCGATGCCGTATCAAAATTAATGATCTGTAAATTCAGTGCAGTCGCCACATCCAGCGCTTTAACATTATCGGTCTTGATACTGGCCAAGGCTTGTTCTGCCTCACTATTGGCGGTATTAATCACGTCACTTCTATTGAGCGGCTGCTGGGTCACCACTGTGACATTTTTGGCCAGACTACGAATTTGTGCTGCCAGACGCTCGGCCTCTGCATTGGTTGCTGCACGCACTGAAACCTGATTGCCAATCCAGTCAAGTGACACATTTGGCATTCCCTGCATTGTTCTCAACACAGTCGGAATAGTATCCTGATCAATAAATTCTGAATGATAAACCTCACTGCTCAGCGCCCCACAACCAATATTATAATTAAAGATCTGTTTGATCTCGTTTTGCAAAATTTCCATATACTGCGGATTATTCAGCTGTAATTGACAACTGACAATTTCGCCATTACTGCCTGTACTTAATCGCAAGGATGCAGGCTGAGCTGCAGCAACTTCACTGGTCGCTTGGGTATTTGAATCTTCAACATCATCCTGCATGCAGCTACGAACCAAAAACAGGATCAAACCCGCCAGGATCAGAAAAATAATAAACGGCCATAAAAAGCCGGTTTTTCTTTCTTCCTGAACAATGATGGTCTGCTCCGCCAATACAGGTTCCTGATTTAAATTCTGCCCTGCCAAGGGTGAAACTCCAAGCGCTGCCAGAATAGGGCCAGCCCAAAGGGGTAATGCGCGCTGAATCGAATCGGCGTGGGTTTCCAGCAAATGGCTAATCGCTTCCGGACTCGAAGCACCTGCTTCAGTCTGTAAAAAATTCATGGTCGGTACAATTGACCGGTTCAAGGTATGCTCTATTTCATCTTGCGGCGCGCTCTGATCCACTTGATCGAGAAATTGCTGCTTGAGTGCCGGGTTTGCATTGAATAATTCATGGATTTTTGGATTGAGTTGCTGACCAAGATTCTCAATCCAGGCTGGACGTGCACGCAATATATTTAAAAATATAGGATAGAATTGAGTCAGTGCCTGATCTTTGGCAAATAAATGCTCGGTTTCACCTTGAAGCACAATCGCCGTAACATCGCTTTTTAAGCGTTCTATAAAGTCTATATTCATAATCGTCACCATTCTTTTGATTTTTCTAATAATGTTTAATATTTAATCAGTGTAACGATCCCCATTTTTTTAAAATGTAAATAATTGTATGAATATCATAAAGTTTCACTATTTTTATTGAGCACTCATTTTACTGATACAGAATTTAAAAATAAAAAAAGCCAGCCGAAGCTGACTTTTATAAAATTGGGATCACTTAAGCAGTAAAAGTTTGAACAACTTTACCCAGCACTTTTTGATTAATTAGCGGGGTATTTTTACCTTGTGACACGATGCTTTCTTTATTCAGGGTCCATTCCAGTTCCGGATCTAGCAGCACCCAGCCTGATTCATTTATCCATCGATCTGCCATTTGTGCAACACGTGCCGGAGCTAAGGTTACTTTTTCCACCCATTCCAGTGGGGTCAACAAACCCTCACGAATCAGTTGCAGACCAAAAGGCACATAGGTATCAAAAGCAGTGAAACCTGGCTGCGTTTCAGCAAACGGCGCCATTTTCGCAGAGCTGCTCAGCGGTTCATGATGAGTACAAATCGCATCAATCACACCTGATTTTACACCCTGACGCAGTAATTCTTTATCCTGCTCAGAACGGAGTGGCGGACGTACATGTGCAAGAGAGTTAAATCCATCAATCAAATGATCGGTCAAATGTAACTGATGCATCGCTACATCACAGGTCACCGGTAAGCCTTTTTCCTTGGCAATACGGATCAATTCGACTGATGCACCACAAGACAACAGACCGAAGTGTGCACGTACATGGGTTGCTTCAATCATCAACAGATATTTGGCAATCGCCACGGTTTCAGCCAGTGCCGGAATCATCGGCAAGCCCTGACGTGAAGCAATAAAGCCTTCATGCACACAGCCGTCTTTGGCAATTTGTGGTTCTTCTGCATAGAACACCACCGTCAAGTCTAAACCTGCAGCATATTCAAGTGTACGTAATACCACATCATCATTGGCAAACGGCGCACTGGCATTGGAAACCGCAGTACAACCGCCCTTTTTCAAGCCCGCCATATTTGCCGGTTGTTGACCATTTAAGCCTTGGGTTTGCGCACCAATCACTTGAAGATAGATCCCACCATCCAGCATGGCTTTTTCGACCAGACCATGAATCAGCGCACCATTATCTTGTACGATTGGCTTTGAATCGGGTGGCGTAAATACGTGCAAAATGCCATTTTCACGTGCCGCTTTTCCTTCAGACTTAAGCGTACCGTGTTGCTGTTGACCCGGTTCACGTAAACGCGCACACAAATCGACCATGGTTGGCATTAACCATTTGCCTTGACCATCAATCGTTTCAAAGACGTCTGCTGTTTCTGCAACGAATTTACCATTTTCCAGATACACGGTCTGGATAGAATTAGTGTTTTGGATCGGATCAAGAACACGGACATTTTCAATTTTTACAATAGTCATGACTTATTCCTTAACCCGCAATCGCTTCAATCAAACCTTGTTCTTGTAACTGGCCTTGCATCGATAAAGCCAACACCGCCATACGCACGGCAATACCATTGGTCACCTGCTTCAAAATCACAGATTGCGGACCATCCGCAATACTTGAGTCGATTTCAACGCCGCGGTTCATTGGTCCCGGATGCATCACGATACAATCCGGTTTGGCCATGGCAAGACGTTCTTTATTCAAGCCATACATTTTGTAGAACTCTGCTTGCGAGGCCAGTGCCGGAGAATCAATACGCTCGTTTTGAATACGTAAGGTAATGATCACGTCGCAGTCTTTGATGCCGTCTTCCATATTGTTAAATAGACGAACACCATCGCCATATTCTTCAAAACCCAATGGCAGCAAGGTATTCGGTGCAATCACCCGGATATCCTGGCAACCTAAAGTTTGCAAGGCAGCCACATCTGAACGCGCGACACGTGAATGCTTGATATCGCCAATAATGGCAATCGACATTTCTTCGAATTTTTTATTGGTTTCGCGGCGAATGGTCAGCATGTCCAGCATCGCTTGAGTCGGATGCGCATGACGGCCATCACCGGCATTAATAATTGCCACTGTTGGACAGACATCCTTGGCAATAAAATGCGCTGCCCCTGAAGATGAATGACGCACCACGAAAATATCGGCCGCCATGGCTTCCAGATTCCATAAGGTGTCACGCAGGGTTTCACCTTTGGAAGTACTCGAACGGGCAATATCGATATTGAGAACGTTGGCAGAAAGGCGCTTGGCAGCGGCTTCAAAGGTGGTGCGGGTACGGGTTGAATTTTCGAAGAACAGGTTCATCACCGTTTTGCCTTCGAGCAAATTATTGGTGATCAGCTGATTTTGGTCATTAAAAAAGGACTGTGCAGTGTCCAATATTTTTGTCAGGGTTTCTTTAGAAAGACCTTCGATGGTCAAGAAGTGTTTTAGATTACCTTCTTTATTGAGTTGAATCTGGCTCGGTGTATGCAATGCCGCCAAGTGCATGAGAGATTCCTTATGCGTTAAGTCAACATATTATACAGAGATTGGCGAATTTTTATAGTTGGCCATGCTGCTACTTGTACAAAAAGCATCTGAACAATAAAAACAAAAAATCAGATTCCTTTGTATTTTTTCAATAACATAATTTAACCCGATTTGCATCTTGCTGATTTTAAGTACAAAACCAACGGGCGCTTCAGTCTGGAGCATTCACACCCATCTCAGGTTTAACGCAGTGCACCAATATACCGATGTGACACCTGTGCACGATAGATATCGTCTTCATCCGGTTCGACCGAGATCAGCCCTTCCTGCTGGATCGGATGTGCAGATTCTGTTTGTGAGTCTTGTGCTGTTTCAGAAATCTCCAGTACCATTTTGAGGCGCTGGATCAGATGATTCAAATCTGGATCCTGGGTTTGCTCTGCCAGTTGAATCACATGCCGGGCATAATCCAGGTTCTCTGCCAGATAAATTGCATCAATTACCCGACCGGAAACCCGTCGTAAACGTGCATAAATTAAAGTGGCCACTGAAAAAGCGTCATGGTTGCGTAACTGATTCTCTAACATCTTAACCCCCATTATAAAATTGAAAAATCAGGCAGCCATCGCTCCCCATCGACTGACCGCCTGATTTGCCATGTATAGAGCAAAATGCATACCAGTTCCTCAATTTATAGTGTGAATATTATTTTTCTCTATCACATGCCACGGCCTTTCAGAGAATTTCAAAAGCTTTCAATATAAAAATACGGTAAACTTAGCGCAGTTTTTTATTTATCTTTTTTGGTCTCTCTATTATATGAATACCTCTCCACGTTTAAGCAATTATTGGGTCACCTGTGCCGATGGTCTGGAAACCTTATTAGAAGAAGAAATACAAGGCTTAGGTGTTCAGAATATTGAGCGTTTTCCAGGCCGTTTAACCTTTAAAGGTACACTGGAAAATGCTTATCGTATCTGCATGTGGTCACGTCTGGCTTCACGTGTCTTGATGCCGATCCACACGCATGAAATTGAATTTTCTCATGATGCGCGTGATGTGGCAGAAGAACTCTATGAAGGGGCTCTCAGCTTTGACTGGTCGCTGATTTTTGCACCACAAAGTACCTTTGCGATTCGTTTGCATGTCGAACGTGATATCAAGGTCAATACCCAGTTTGCGACTTTACGTGCCAAAGATGGTGTCGTAGATTCCTTTATGGAAGCCGTAGGCAAACGTCCAAGCATTGATACCAAACAGCCTGAAATTACCATGTATATTCTGGCAGGCAAGAAAGAACATACTTACTGCCTGGACCTGTCTGGCGACTCTTTGCATAAACGCGGTTATCGCCGCTTTATGACTGACGCCCCAATCAAGGAAAACCTGGCCGCTGCGATTCTGCAAAAAGGTGGTTTAAAAGCGTTAAATCCGGACATCATTGTCGATCCAATGTGTGGTTCAGGTACCTTTATTATTGAATCCCTAATGATTTTGACCGACCGTGCACCGGGTCTGGTCCGTCGTTTCGGTTTTAATGGCTGGAATGGCCATGACCATGAACTGTGGATGAGCATCAAGGCCGAAGCTGCTGAACGTCATCAAGCGGCAATGGAAAATCCATTACCACAATTCTATGCCTTCGATGCGGACTGGGAAGCGGTTAAAGCCACCAGACAAAATATTATCGCGGCGGGTTTTGAAGCTGCTCTCGACAATATCATGATCGAAGAACGGACTTTAAATGACTGGCCTGATTTCCATGCAGAAGGCAAGAAAGTATTCTTCGTGACCAACCCGCCATATGGCGAACGTCTCGGCGATAAAGCGCAAAACCGTTCTTTATACCTGGGTTTATCGGCTTTATTGCAAAAGAATTTCCCGAATCAAAAAGCGGCTGTGATTGCCTCCCAAGTGGAACAGGCCGATGTGCTAGCGTTCAATGATCCGCAAATCCTGCGTTTGATGAATGGTAAATTGCCGATCTATATCCGCTTCGGTACGGTTAAACCGGCCGCAGTGGTACGTCCATTCCTAGAAAGCTGGCAGCCTCAGCAGTTTGAACCGATTGAAGGTGCGATGGAATTTGCCAACCGTCTGACCAAAAATATGCAAGCTCTAAAAAAATGGGCAGTCAAGGAACAGATCCATTGTTTACGTCTCTATGATGCAGATTTACCTGATTTTAACGTCGCAGTAGATCTGTATGGCGAGCGTTTGCATGTACAAGAATATGCGCCACCTAAAACTATTGATCCGGAAAAAGCCAAAAAACGTTTCAACCTGGCCTTACAGGCAATTCGTGCCGTGACCGGTTTGGGCCGTGATGCGATCTTTATCAAGACCCGTGCACGTCAGGAAGGTAAAAACCAGTACACCAAACAAAGTACAGCATCCAAGCGTTTTATCGTTCAGGAAGGTCAAGCCAAGATTCTGGTCAACCTGACCGATTATCTGGATACCGGTCTGTTTCTGGATCACCGTCAAATGCGTTTACGTATTGCACGTGAAGCAAAAGGCAAACACTTCCTGAACCTGTACAGCTATACCTCAACGGCAAGTTTACATGCTGCTTTGGGTGGTGCTGCAAGTACAACCAGCGTCGATCTGTCGAATACTTATTTGAACTGGTCTAAAGAAAACTTTGTTCTGAACGGTTTAACTGTAGATCATGCGGATGAACAACACCAGTTCTTTGCCTCTGACTGTTTCGAATGGCTAAAAGAAGGTCATGAGCAATATGAGCTGATCTTTATCGACCCACCAACCTTCTCAAACTCGAAGAAATTCTACGGGACCTTTGACGTACAGCGCGACCATTTGTCCCTGTTAAAACGTGCGATGAACCGCTTAACCACTGATGGTACCTTGTATTTCTCAAATAACTATCGTGGTTTTGAGATGGATGAAGAAATTCTGGCCTTCTTTGATGTTGAAGAAATTACCCAGGAAACCATTGGACCTGACTTCAAGCGGAATCAAAAGATTCACCGTGCCTGGAAAATCCGTCATCCGCAAGTGTAATTTGATGATGAATTAACTGTCTTTATCACGATTGATATCTTCTTTATTTTCCCTGAGCTGAGTTTTAAGCCATGCTTTAAAGCTCGCCGCAACAAGAATACAAAAGTGTTGCAATGCTCGAAGTTAAAAATAAGATTAAAAAAAACCCAGCCTAGGCTGGGTTTTTTGTTGCAAGGAGAAGCGGTTTAGTTAAGTTTCATTTTTTCAAAGATTAACTCACCTGCTTCAGCTTTCACCAGAATGGTATCGCCCGGCTGGAATTCTCCGCCCAGGATTTTCTGCGCCAGACCATTTTCAATCCGCTGCTGGATTGCACGTTTCAGTGGACGTGCTCCATACAATGGATCAAAACCGGCCTCGATCAGCTGATCGAAAGCGCTGTCATCTACCGACAAGCGCATATCGCGTTCTGCCAGACGTTGACGTAAACGGTCCAACTGGATATCGGCAATACCGCGAATCTGGTCTTTTTCCAGCGCATGGAACACTACCAGTTCATCAATACGGTTGATAAATTCCGGACGGAAATGTTCCGATACCGCATTCATCACCACCGTACGGACTTCTTCTTTAGTGGCATTACCGCCCAATTCACGTACATCCTGCGAACCCAGGTTCGAAGTCATGACGATCACAGAGTTTTTAAAGTCCACTACCCGGCCTTGCGAGTCAGTTAAACGGCCATCATCCAGTACCTGTAGCAAGATGTTAAATACGTCCGGATGCGCTTTTTCGACTTCATCAAACAAGATCACACTATACGGTTTACGACGTACGGCTTCAGTAAGCACCCCACCTTCTTCATAACCGACATAGCCCGGAGGCGCACCAACCAAACGGCTGACCGAATGTTTTTCCATAAATTCTGACATATCGATACGCACCATGGCATCGTCGCTGTCAAACAGGAAATTTGCCAGAGCTTTGGTCAATTCTGTTTTACCGACACCCGTTGGACCCAGAAACAGGAATGATCCACTTGGTCGGTTCGGATCTGACAGACCGGCACGTGAACGGCGTACTGCATTGGATACCGCCACCACGGCTTCATCTTGCCCTACTACACGGTTATGCAGGAATTCTTCCATATGTAGCAATTTGTCACGCTCGCCTTGCAGCATTTTCGCAACCGGAATACCGGTCGCAGCACTCACTACTTCAGCAATTTCATTGTCGGTGACTTTGTTACGCAGCAATTTTGGCGTTGCGCTTTCATCGGCTTTTTCAGCCAGTTCAAGCTGCTTTTGCAACTCTGGTATCACGCCATATTGCAAACGCGCGGCCTCGCCCAGATCACCTTCACGTTGCGCTTTTTCAAGTGCTGTACGTGCCTGATCCAGTTTGATCTGTACGTCTTTATTGCCTTCGACCAGCGCTTTATCTGCACGCCAGACTTCTTCCAGGTCATGATACTCTTTTTCAACTGTGGCGATCTGATCGGACAAGTATTGAATCTCAGCTTTGGCACCTGAGTCTTCATCTTTTTTCACCGCTTCCAGCTGCATTTTTAACTGAATCAGACGGCGTTCCAGTTTATCTAAAGCTTCTGGCTTAGAATCGAGTTCCATTTTGATGCGCGATGCTGCTTCATCAATCAGGTCAATGGCTTTATCCGGCAACTGACGGTCGGTGATATAACGGTGTGACATTTTCGCAGCAGCAATAATGGCTGAATCCAGAATCTGTACCCCGTGATGGGTCGCATAGCGATCTTTCAGACCACGCAGAATCGCAATGGTATCTTCCACGCTTGGCTCATCCACCAGCACTTTCTGGAAACGACGTTCCAGCGCTGCATCTTTTTCAATATACTGACGATATTCATCCAGTGTGGTGGCACCGACACAGCGCAGTTCGCCACGGGCCAGCGCAGGTTTAAGCATATTGCCGGCATCCATCGCGCCATCACCTTTACCAGCACCCACCAGGGTATGCAACTCGTCGATAAACAGGATGATTTCGCCTTCGTGTTTGGCAATATCTTTCAGAACGGCTTTTAAGCGCTCTTCAAACTCACCGCGGTATTTGGCACCGGCCAGCAAAGAACCCAGATCTAGAGATAAAACACGTTTCCCTTTGAGTCCTTCAGGCACTTCACCATTAATAATCCGCTGCGCCAGACCTTCGACGATTGCAGTTTTACCGACCCCTGGCTCACCGATGAGTACCGGGTTATTTTTGGTACGGCGTGATAAGACCTGAATGGTACGGCGGATTTCATCATCACGGCCAATCACAGGATCAAGCTTGCCTGCCAACGCACGTTCAGTTAAATCAATGGTGTACTTATTCAGTGAATCACGCTGATCTTCATGATTATTGCTCATGACTTTTTCATCGCCTCGAAATTGATTAATCACTTGGCCTAAAGTCTCTGCCTTTACGCCAATACTATTTAATAAGGTTTTGGTATTTCCGGTTTCTGCCAGCGCCAACAGCACCCAATCCGTAGATAAAAACTCATCTCCGGCTTTTTGCGCAAAGCTGTCTGCCAGATGCAATACTTTTGCCGCTTCAGGACTGAGGTTGATATCTGCTGATGGATTGGTCAGGGTTGCCGCATTGCTCAATGCTGTTTGCAGCTTGGTTTGTAGCTCACGCAGATTAGCACCGGCCTGTTGCAGCAGGCTGACATTGGATGCTTCATCCATCAAGGTGGCCAAGATATGGATCCCATCAATGGAGGTATGATCCTTACTCATGGCCAGCGATTGTGCATCGGAAAGGGTTTGCTGCAGGCGATTGGTAAATTTTTCAAAACGCATTCTTGTTATTCCTCACAACAAATTTTCTACTTGATGGATATATGGGTGCACTTGATAAAATTTCAAATCATTTTTATATATTTTTCAAAAACTTAATATAAACATTTAGACAGTCTTTAATAATAATATTGGTGTAATCAAATCATATTTCAAGTGAGGTTAGAAGAATTTTTGGTGGTGTTTCAAAAAGTATGCTGAAAAAAACAATATGGCTTTTGATAAAATAGAGGTATGAAAATAACGCTACAAATCAAATGTCCTACCTGTCTAAGTAACAATATAAAGAGAAATGGCA
>NZ_JBWZQN010000021.1:0-48938 GCF_056724605.1 Prolinoborus fasciculus
AGAAAGTAACTTAGACCAGTGTTGATCATTCAGCATTGTACGAGGCATAGCGAGAAGTAAATTTGGTTTGGCGATTAAATTTTACTTTCTCGCTATTTTTTTGAACAGAAAATGTCAACAGGCCCTAATATATTAAGCCTAAAAAAACGGCCGAAGCCGTTTTAATTAAAAATCGGATATTGAGCTTAGAAACGCATACCGATCCCGGCATAGGCCAGAATCGGATTGACTTCAATATCGGCTTTAGAGCGAATCAGTTCACCTAAATTTGCATCTGTCACCGTAATTGTCGTGTCATTTTTTAGATGTGCATAAGATACTGAACCGACTGCAAACCAAGTGTCATTAAAGTCATAGCTAAAGCCGACCGTGGCCACAGGCGCGAAAGCATCGGATGCTTCAAGCTTTACTTTTGGATCGGCTTCACTTAGCTTGCCTTCAAGGGAAGCACCAGCATTGCCTTGTTTAATATTGGCAATCATATGTCCTGCAGCAATCAGGTCCTGCTCGGTACGTGAGTTAATTTCCAGTTCATTGAAATAGGCTTACATCACACCTAAGCCGACATAAGGCCGGAATTTATTCACTCCGGTTTTACCAAAGTGATACTGGAATTCAAAGGCAGGTGTCCAGGCGCGGGCAGAGGCAGCCGGACCATAGGCTTCCAGATCAGTAATCTCGATATCTTTCTTCAGTATAATATCGATAGGAAGTTCAATATTGCCCAGAGTAGGGGTTGCTGTTCCCGAGAACGGTGCATAGATTTTACCTTTACCTTGCAGATCAACCTTGGGTGGAATGCCGGCTTTCATTTCAAAAGAAATATTATCGGTAAAATAGTAATTGGTCATAATGCCTAAAGTGGTGACATCATCCGCTGTCAGACCGGTACCTGGATTATCCCATTCAGACAGACCATTGATTTGAGTGGTTCCACTGATATTCGCTGGTAATGTACCTCCAGTGAAGAAACCAATCCCTTCTAATAATCCTTTCACTGTTATCTGATCGACAGAAGGATCAAGATTATTGACGACCGTATCAACATTGATAGCGCCGTTTCTATAACTTTTACCGTTTTCGACAGCAGTATTCACTTTAAATGGTTGGGCCTTGCCTTGCGGCATCACATGCAATGCACCGACTGATACCGAAAAGCGCTTAAAGCCATCTCCATCTTGCAAGCTAAAATAAGGGGAATCTGCATGTGCGACCATAGGTAAAGTGGCTAGGCCTGCCATACATGCCAGCAATGTTTTCATTGATTTGGAACTCCATGTCCAGTTTGTTTATTCGTTTTTCTAGTTCATTAATTATGTGAATTACATTAAAAAATTCAGTTATAGAACAACAGGTCAAAAGTTAATCGATGGTTGATATTGGTAAATTCTATATATTTTTTGTTTATATCTCTTGAATTTTAAGAAATGTATAGCGTGTAAATATAATTACTTTTACCTTAATAGCTTAAGTATAAAAGTGAAGGAAATTTGCTCTTGAAAGCATTAAAATTTCAATCCTATGAATTTTTATCGTAGAAGATATAGAGGAGAGTTTAGGTAAATTTTAGGCTGCATTGATTCAAGCATTTATCATCATGGGATGATTTTTTATTTTTCCAAAACAAGAGCATATGAATTTATCCAAGATCCTGCTACCCAGTCGACTGAGTTTTTTTGTACAATAGCTGCATATATTATTGAGTGAATCACATGAGCACCCAAACTCCTCCCAAAAAAAAGCCCCTGGTTAATTTACCTTTCCCGATCAAGCAAGCAGAGCAAAATGCTGCAGAAGAAGTTCTGGAAGATTTAAGACCAAGACCACAGCGTTATGCTGACCGTACCTGGATGCCACCACGTGGTACGCGCCGTTCAATGGGCAAGCGCTAATTGATCAGACTCAAAAAGCTATGATAAATCATGGCTTTTTTTGTGGAAATTTTTAGGGAGTTGATGAGTAATATTTGATTCATCTTTCGCGCAAAGAGAAAATGGTGCTCTAATTTATCCAAATCTCTTTCAATTTTATTCTTAATAAAGCAAACGAAATATTTAAGCTCTCTAAATGCCGACCAAAATAAAATCCACACCTGGTTGATTTCATATTCGACATTTTAGCCGCCCAGAAAAAAAAGCCAATTCAAACATTGGCTTTTTTTGAAAGATATTTTGATAGCACTAACGAATGCTTTTACGCGCTTTATTTTCCGGCTTCGGTGGCGCGATTTCTCTCTCGCCTTGCCAGACATCGATAAAATCTTTCTCGTTAATATTATAAAGTTCCAGTAGCGCTAAAATCACGCCTCCAAACAGCATGGCACCTTCTGAATGGCTTTGAAAATCGACCAGCTTGGTATTCAGATTATGCAGGATATCTTCAATTTCAAAGACACGTTCCCGTCCATTGCTGTCGGTCGGATAGATCTGGGTATTTAAAATAATTCTTGCCAGGCTTTTTTCATTTTCGCTCAAAGGCAGTTCTTCAATCAACTCATCGCTGGCCGGAGTTAAAATCACGGAATCGCGGAATATGGTATGTAAGAAATTTGCGCTTAATTTTGGCAGCGGCTTTTCGACAAAAGGACGGAAAGATTGCGGGAAAATGACATTGCGTGAGATGCCTTTAAACATCGGTGCAATTTCCTCGACCTTATAACCTGCGATCCCACAACCCAAGGAAGTAATAAAATATTTATTTTTAGGATGATTTTTGGTGTAAATCTTAAAGTCATCAATATAGTGCTGGATTTGTGAGAGCGGCATTTGTTGCAAATGCTCGTTCATGGTGGGAATGGCATAGCTCTGACCCGCCCAGCCACGACCCACGCCCATGACTGCACCAAAATGCTCAAGTGCCGTTCTGGCTGCTCCACCACCGTGTTGTCCAGCCAAGTTGCTGCCAAAAACAAAAACCGTATTTTCCGGAAGGGATTTAACAATACTTTCATCGTGATAGTGGTAAGTCATAATTGTCGATTCTAGGCCATCCTGATCTTCATGTTGCCCGTGAAATGAAAAGGGGTCAAGGCAAAATTGTGCCGGACTAGCCAAACAGATAGAGTATTTCACCCATAAGCCAAAACAGGATACCGAGTACGCCCAAATAAAGCTGCTGGCTGAAAATGATTAGTTTGTTCTGTATTTATTCCCTTTGTAACTGTATATTTTATTGATGATTTTTCAAACTAGAGAATGAGTCAAGCGCTAACAAATAATGAATACTAATATTGTTTTATTTTACCAAACAGAAACCTAAGCAGGGATTGAGTAATTCCAATTTACCCTCATAATAAATCAAATCTATATCCGCAGCGAAGTCAGCGAAAGCTATGAGTGATAAAAAACCCTTTGAATTAGTGACCAGTTATCAACCAGCAGGCGATCAGCCACAGGCCATTGAAAAACTTGTCAAAGGCATTGAACAGGGTTTTCATGATCAGCTTTTACTGGGGGTTACTGGGTCTGGTAAAACCTATACTATGGCCAATGTCATTGCACAGACACAGCGTCCGACCATTGTCATGGCACATAACAAAACTTTGGCTGCGCAGCTCTACGGCGAATTTAAAGCATTTTTCCCCAATAATGCCGTCGAATATTTTGTCAGTTATTATGATTATTATCAGCCGGAAGCCTATGTGCCATCTTCAGATACTTTTATCGAGAAAGATGCTGCAATTAATGACCATATTGACCAGATGCGCCTTTCTGCAACCCGTTCATTATTAGAACGTCGTGATACGATTATTGTCGCGTCGGTGTCTGCCATTTATGGTTTGGGTGATCCAAATGCCTATATGAGCATGTTGCTGCATGTGGTGGAAGGCGATCGCATTGGCCGTGATGATATTATTCGCCGTCTGGTCGAGATGCAGTATTCACGTAACGAACTGGAATTCCTGCGCGGTACTTATCGTATTCGTGGTGAAATTATTGATATTTTTCCGGCTGAATCCGATCAGGATGCGATCCGGATTGAACTGTTTGATGATGAAGTTGACTCTATCCGCTGGTTTGATCCCCTGACAGGGAAAATGGTTCGTAAAGTACCTCGTGTGACCATTTATCCTAAAAGCCACTATGTTACGCCGAAAGACAATTTATCCCGTGCGATTGAAACCATCCGAGACGAACTTAAAGAGCGACTGGTGTTCTTCCGTGAAAATGACAAACTGCTGGAAGCCCAGCGTATCGAGCAGCGCACACGCTATGATCTGGAAATGATGCAGCAATTGGGTTATACCAACGGCATTGAAAACTATTCTCGGCATTTGTCGGGCCATTCTGCGGGTGAAGCGCCGCCGACCTTGTTCGATTATATTCCGGATGATGCCTTGCTGATTATTGATGAGTCGCATGTGACGGTGCCGCAGATTGGTGCCATGTATAAAGGTGACCGTTCGCGTAAGGAAAATCTGGTGAATTACGGATTCCGTTTGCCGAGCGCGCTGGATAACCGTCCAATGAAATTTGAGGAATGGGAACGTATTGTGCCGACGACTGTTTATGTCAGCGCAACGCCCGCACGTTATGAGCTGGAAAAATCCCAGCAGATTGTCGAACAGGTGGTACGTCCGACTGGTCTGATCGATCCGGAAATTGAAATTCGTCCAGTTTTGACGCAGGTCGATGATGTGCTTTCCGAAATTAATTTGCGTAAAGATATTAATGAGCGGGTACTGGTCACAACCTTGACCAAGCGCATGGCCGAAGATTTAACTTCTTATTTGAAAGAATACGGGATTAAGGTCGCTTATTTACACTCCGATATCGATACCGTCGAGCGGGTCAAAATCATTCATGAACTGCGTACCGGGGTGCATGATGTACTGGTCGGGATTAACCTGCTGCGTGAAGGGCTGGATATGCCGGAAGTGTCACTGGTTGCCATTCTGGATGCAGATAAAGAGGGATTTCTGCGTTCTGAGCGCTCTCTCATTCAGACCATTGGCCGCGCTGCGCGTAACCTGAAAGGTAAGGCGATTTTGTATGCTGATCGCATTACTGATTCGATGCAGAAAGCCATTGAGGAGACGGATCGTCGTCGTGCCAAGCAGATTCAGTTTAATGAAGAACATGGCATTACGCCGCGCAGTGCAGTGCGTCAGGTGATCAAGGAAATTGATACTGGTGAAGTATTGGATGATGATTCAATTGAATTGAAAGTCTCGGATCAGGCACGTGCGATCAGTGCCGATGAGCGGCATATCATGGCAGATCCGAAAATGTTTGCGAAACACATTAACAAGCTTGAAAAGGAAATGCTGAAAGCGTCAAAAGAGCTTCAGTTTGAGCAGGCTGCGCGTATGCGTGATGAAATTGTGCGTTTAAAAGCCCAGATGTTTGATTGATTTTTGTTGCATTAAATCTTATTTAAATGACGTAAAATCAATCACAAACCAAACATAATGTAACAAATTTAGGAATTGGATAAAGCTATTGTATGAACAGAAATTTTTAAATAAATATTTTGTGAACATGCAATAGGTATCTTTATGACAACTCAAAAATTTTCACGTACTGGATTAAAGCTGGCAAAAATTGCGGTGGGTAGTGCGGTTCTTCTTGGTTTGGGCGCCGCTACCATGGCTTATGCGAAAGACGAGCCATTACCGACCATTGAGAAAGTTGAGCTGGACCGTTATCTGGGAACATGGTACGAAGTAGCACGCAAACCTTTGTATTTTCAAAACAAGTGTGATCGCGATGTCACAGCGACCTATACTTTAAATGAAAATGGCAATATCGTGGTGGATAACCGCTGCATTAAAAAAGATGGTGGACAAACCCAGTCATTGGGCGAGGCATTTGTGCAAAATCCACCGCAGAATACCAAGTTAAAAGTCAGTTTCTTACCAGACTTTATTCGTTGGATTCCGGTCGCTCGTGGCGATTATTGGGTCTTAAAACTGGATGAAAATTATCAAACTGTTCTGGTCGGTGAGCCAAAACGTAAATATATGTGGATACTCTCACGTGATCCGCAATTGGATAAAAATGTGGTGAATGAATATTTACAATATGCACAGTCGGTGGGCTATGACCTGAGTGATGTAATTCATACCAAACAAACTCAAAGATAAAAATATCGTCTTAATGGAAACCATGCTATGGCATGGTTTTTTATTTTATGTGTCAAAAGACAATCTAAAATCGAGAGATAGCTACATTTTAAATGGATGAAGCATCAAGCTTTCTATTGTACTAATCGTTATAATGCCGGCGAATGAAATTAGAGTTTAACTATGTATAAAGGCATCGCGTTATCTGTCTTGGCCTCTGTGGTTTTTGGAGTGCTGTATGTATTTACGCCTTTTTTACAGCCTTTAGATAGTGAACAGACCTTTGCATGGCGCATGCTGGCGACCTTACCATTCCTCACAGCCTTCATGTGGTGGTCGGGTGATCTGAAACATATCAGCAGTATTTTTAAGCGGGTATTACGACAGCCTTCATTTTTGATCTGGTTGCTGATTAGTTCGCTGTTATGTACTACACAATTGTGGTTGTTTTTATGGGGCCCTATCAATGGGCGTGGCCTCGAAGTCTCACTCGGTTATTTTCTCCTGCCTCTGGTGATGGTGCTGGTCGGCTGTGTGCTTTATAAAGAAAAATTATCATCCTTCCAGATGGTTGCTGTTGCTCTGGCAATGTTGGGGGTAGGACATGAAATCTGGCGGATCGGTTCAATCGCATGGGAAACGGTCTATGTCGCTTTAGCTTATCCACTTTATTTCTTTATGCGGCGTAAATTCGCGACCGATCATCTTGGTGGATTCTGGTGGGATCTATTTCTGATTTTGCCTGTGGCATTTTATTTGGGCTTTATTTACAGTGATTCCATGCCGCTCATGTTGAATCATTCTCACTTGATCTTGGCAGTTCTTGGATTAGGCTTTTTAAGTGCGCTCGGTTTAGGTAGCTATATTTTGGCTAGCCGATATTTACCTTTTGTCATCTTTGGGCTGTTGAGTTATCTGGAGCCGGTACTGCTCGCTTTTGCCTCGATGGCACTGGGTGAGCGTGTGGAATCAGGTGAATGGCTGACCTATATTCCAATCTGGCTAGCTGTTTTACTGCTGGTTGTGGAAGGAATATTGCATTTGCTGAAGCAGCGTAAACAGCAATTAGCCCTTAAGAAAAATCTGGAAAACTATCAGGACCGGCTCAACTCTTAAAATTAAAAAGAGATTGAATGAATAAACAACATTTAACAAATTTGTGCCAGGTACTGAAAAATAGTGGTCTTTAGCATTTTCGAATGCAAAATCATTCAGCTAATTACAACTATTTTTGAAATTTATAGTGAATATACGTTAAAAACTACCCGTCTCAACGAGCTTTTGATTCAAACTTGCGGCCAATTCCATTACAATTGTCGGGTTTAGAAATTTATGCTTAGATTTACAATTAATTAGAGGACGTATCTGTGAGCAAAGACACTATTGTTGCCCTCCATGCAGAACACCAAGGTCGCTGGAAAAACCGTGAAGAACTTGCGGAACGTATGATTGCCCTTGTTGGCCAGTTATATCGTGAAAAAAATATTGTAGCTACAGTTTATGGTCGCTCTTTAATTAACCGTTCTGTGATTCAGATTTTGAAAGCACACCGCCGTACTCGCGTACTGGACGTTGAACTTTCTGTAGTTGATACTTTCCCAATTCTTGAAGCATTGGTGAAAGTAGAAAACATCGGTTCTGCTGAAGTTGATCTGGGTAAACTTGCTGTTGAATTTAAAGAAAAAGGCGGCGACATCGATGCATTTGTTGCAGACGCTGTTAAATCGATCGAAGGCAATGCTGCTGCTGTAGAACATAAAGATGTGGTTCTTTATGGTTTCGGTCGTATCGGTCGTATCCTGGCACGTTTGATGATTGGTCAATCAGGTCTGGGTCGTGGTCTTAGCCTGAAAGCAATCGTGGTTCGTAAATCATCGGATGGTGATTTGGAAAAACGTGCTTCTTTACTTCGTCGTGACTCTATTCATGGTCCATTTGCAGGCACAATTTCTGTAGATGAAGAAAACGAAGCAATCATTGCCAACGGTAACTTCATCAAAGTGATTTATGCATCGAATCCTTCTGAAGTGGATTACACTGCATACGGTATCAACAATGCACTTGTGATCGACAATACAGGTAAATGGCGTGATGCTGAAGGTCTTGCTCAACACCTTAAATGTCCGGGCGCTGCTCGTGTGATTCTAACTGCACCTGGTAAAGGTGACATGAAGAACGTGGTTTACGGTGTAAACCAGGCGGACATCCTTGATGAAGATACCATCATCTCTGCTGCAAGCTGTACGACTAACGCAATTACACCTACACTGAAAGTATTGCATGATAAATACACAGTGTTGAATGGTCATGTTGAAACAGTTCACTCGTTCACAAACGACCAGAACTTGATCGACAACTACCATAAAGCTGACCGTCGTGGCCGTGCTGCAACATTGAATATGGTCATTACTGAAACTGGTGCAGCGAAAGCAGTAGCGAAAGCGCTTCCAGCTCTTCAAGGTAAATTGACAGGTAACTCTGTACGTGTACCTACACCAAACGTATCGCTTGCAATTCTTAACCTGACTTTAGGTCAAGACGTTGATCGTGATGAAGTGAACGAATACATTCGTCAGATTTCAATCGGTTCTAGCCTGCAAGGTCAAATCGGTTATACCAACTCGACTGAAGTAGTATCTTCTGACTTTATTGGTTCACGCACTGCAGGTGTATTCGACGCGCAAGCAACGATCACTTCAGGCAACCGTTTAACTGCTTATGTTTGGTACGATAATGAAGTGGGTTATAGCTGCCAGGTATTGCGTATTGCTGAACAAATGGGCGGCGTAAGCTATCCAAAAGTTCCTGCTGAAACTAATGCATAATTAGTATTTAGCTAAAAAAAAGAGCCTCAATTGAGGCTCTTTTTTTATGATTTTTTTATTTAAAGTGAACTTTCTTAATCTAATAAGAATCAACAAATTTACTTGCTGGCGAAATATGAATTTGATAACTTACAAAGAGTAAGTATATTAAAATGAGTAAGTAATAAAAATATGGTGAGAATAGTATGACAAATTATGCAATCAGCCCGTTACTGGGGCAGGTTTTATCAACTGAATGTCCATCACGTGAGATATTGGAACACCTTGCCAATAAATGGTCGGTCTTGGTTTTGCGTTGCTTAAGTGAAGGGGTGCATCGTTTTAGTGAACTGAAACAACGCATTGAAGGGGTAAGTGAAAAAATGCTCTCCCAGACTTTAAAAATGCTGGAACAGGATGGTTTTATTTTGAGAACGGTTTATCCGGTGGTACCGCCAAAAGTGGAATATCAATTGACGATTACCGGTTCGCAAGCGGCTGAAAAAATCATGTATTTAATTGGCTGGATTGAAAAAAGTCTGCCAGATATTTTAGAACATAAACAAAATGTTATTAAATAGTTTTCATTAAATGGCAGGAATGCAGTGTTTGTGAAAATACAAAATTTGGACTTATCTTGGTTTATATAAAATACTGATTTTAAAAGGTGTCTGCATCAGAATATCTTCTTGTAAATACGGTTTTTGAAAATTTACTTCTCTATAAATTATTTTAAAATCATCAAGAAATTCACAAAAAGAATTTCCAGAATAGGGGATAGTACTAGGGCAAAAGCGCTTGATTTCCTACCACTTCTTTTCCATCTTTAAAGCATTCTTTCTCCAAATCTATGCCTTAGATAGATCAAATAGGCTCGGTGAAAAAATGACTGAGTAAGATTTATGGGATTGCTGCATAATTCTATTCGAGAAATTCTTTAAAATATGGCAGAATATGGGGTTTTAAAGTTTTTAGAGGATTGGCAATATGCGCTTTGTTGATGAAGCAGTCATTACCGTAGAGGCTGGCGACGGTGGCAATGGCGTAGCCAGTTTTCGCCGTGAAAAATTCGTGCCATTTGGTGGTCCAGATGGTGGTGATGGTGGTCGTGGCGGCAGCATTTATATTCAGGCTGACGACGACACCAGTACGCTAGTTGATTATCGTTATACACGTAAATATCGTGCAGAACGAGCAAAAAATGGCCGTGGGGCGAACTGTGCTGGTCGTGGCGGTGAAGATACCGTATTAAAAGTTCCGGTAGGAACAACAATTGTAGATGTTGAGTCTGGTGACATTATTGGCGACTTGATCGAAGACGGTCAACGCGTGAAAGTTGCAGCAGGCGGTGATGGTGGTTTAGGTAATACCCACTTTAAATCATCGACCAACCGTTCACCACGTAAGTGTACGCATGGTCAAAAAGGTGAATTCCGTGAAATCCGTCTAGAGCTTAAAGTTCTGGCAGATGTCGGCTTGCTGGGTATGCCAAATGCGGGTAAATCGACCTTCATTCGTGCTGTGTCAGCGGCAAAACCAAAAGTTGCAGATTATCCATTTACCACCATGGTGCCAAACCTGGGTGTGGTCGATGCTGACAGTCACCGTTCATTCGTGATGGCGGATATTCCAGGTCTGATCGAAGGCGCATCTGAAGGTGCAGGTCTTGGGATTCGCTTCCTGAAGCACTTGGCGCGTACCCGTATCTTGTTGCACATCGTTGACGTACAACCGATTGATGGCTCAGATCCGGCACACAATGCCAAAGCAATTATGAAAGAGTTAGAAAATTTCTCCCCAACGCTTTCAAAACTGCCGATCGTATTGGTGCTGAACAAAGTCGATCAGTTGGCTGAAGAAACACGTGAAGAATGGTGCACCCATATTCTTGAAGAATTACAGTGGGAAGGCCCAGTTTTTGAAACTTCTGGCTTAACGGCTGAAGGCACCAAAGACGTAGTTTACTACCTGATGGATCAGATCGAAGAGCAACGTGAACGCGAAGCTGAAGATCCAGAATATGCAGCAGAAATGAAAGCATTCCGTGATCAGCTTGAAGCTGAAACACGAGAACAAACCATCGCTGCAAAAGAAGCGTATCGTGAGATGCGTCGTCAGCAACGTCTTGCCGGTATTCTGGGCGATGATGAAGATGATGAAGATGGCGATGATGATAGTGATGTGGAAGTGTACTACGTACGCTAATCTCTGAGAGAAGAGTCTGAGGACAAGATGATAGAAGTGGTAGATGGGCAGCGTCAGCTCAAGGGTTGTAAACGAATCGTTGTTAAAATCGGATCATCTTTACTCACAGCAAATGGACAAGGTTTAGATTTAGATGCCATCTCGCATTGGGCGGGACAAATCGCAGATCTACACAATGCAGGACACGAGATTATTCTGGTGTCTTCCGGTGCTGTGGCTGAAGGTATGGTGCGAATGAAACTTGAGAATCGACCCACCGATCTACCCAGTCTTCAGGCTTGTGCTGCCATCGGTCAGATGGGTCTGATCCATACTTGGTCAAGCGTACTAGAGAAACACCAGATTCGAACTGCGCAAGTATTGTTAACCCATGATGATCTGGCAGATCGTCGTCGTTATCTCAATTCATGTGATGCTTTGCAGAACCTGATTGACTGGCGTGTGATTCCGGTGATCAATGAAAATGATACTGTTTCGACTGACGAAATTCGCTTTGGTGACAACGACACACTTGCTGCGATGGTTGCGGGTCAGGTGCATGCAGACCTTCTGATTATCTTAACGGATCAGGAAGGGATGTTTGACTCAGACCCGCGGTCTAATCCAGATGCCAAACTGTTCCATACCGTACGTGCGATGGATGAAAGTCTGTTTGATATGGCCGGTGGAGGCGGTAAATTTGGTCGTGGTGGCATGCTGACCAAAGTTCGTGCTGCACGTCTGGCTGCAAAGTCGGGCTGTCCGACCTTAATTGCAAGTGGTGATAGTGATGGTGTTCTATCACGTCTAATGTCTGGCGAATTGTTAGGCACCTTATTTGTCACTGACAAAGACCGGATGACAGCGCATCAGCAATGGTTGGCGGCTCACTTGCAAACCGCAGGTCGTTTGGTGATTGATGATGGTGCAGTAAAAGCCATTAAAGACAATCATCGTAGCTTGTTGCCTGTAGGCGTCAAAGCTGTTGAAGGTCACTTCGAACGTGGTGATGTGGTGGAATGTGTTGATACACAAGGTCACCGGATTGCTGTAGGGCGTGTCAATTTCAGTTCGCGTTCAGCAGATATCGTTCGTGGTCTGGCATCGGATAAAGTACATCAGGTGTTAGGTGAAGCACGTTCACTAGAAATGATTCATCGCAATCATATGGCAATATATTAGCAATTACCTACCATAACGTAACATAACGCTAAGGCTTGATTCTTAAAGGGATTGAGCCTTTTTGTTGTGTGGTGCAATAACATGCAATAGACTAGCAGGAGGTTAAACGTAGAGGTTAAATGGGAGGTTAAAAATAATTAATCGCCATAAGTACTCAAAAAGATACCTGTTTTTAGGGGGTGTGGAGGTTAAATCAATTACCAAGCCTCTTAATTGCCTGAAAGCTAAAGAATTGTCGTGAGGTTGCCGTGTTATCTAAATTACAGATTGATGCTATTAAGCCATCGAGTAAATTACAGAAAATCAATGATAGTGAGATGCTGTATTTATTCGTATCCCCGACAGGTCGTAAAACTTGGAAAGTGCTTTATACGCTTGATGGGAAAAAGAACACAATCACCCTGGGCGAGTATCCAAAGGTACTCAATGCTAAAGATGCACGTTTAAGACGTGATGAGATAAAAAAACAAATATCAGAGGGCATCCACCCAACAGAACAAAAACGACAAGACAAGATTAAGGATTTATCAGATATGGCATTTGCTGATCTGATCCAGCTTTATGCTGAAAAAGTCACACCACACAAAAGAGGTGGTCGTGTGGAAATAGTCATTCTGAATGGATATATAAAATCATTCCCCCGGTTGATGAAGAAGCCAGTAAACCAACTGGGGCAGCTAGACATGATTCAATTCAGGGATGAGCGATTAAAAAAGGTAAAGAGTGCGACAGTAGCTAGGGACTTGGGCTTATTAAGTGCTGTATTCAAGTATGCACGACAAGAACTAAGAATTATGACCAGCTCCCCATTGGATGATGTAGCCAAGCCGAAACAGTCAGTAAGTAGAAACAGACGTATTTCACAGGATGAGATAGCTCGAATCTTAGAGGCATTCAAATATGATGGGCGTTCTCAGCCAATCACTAAGAAACAGCAAACGGCGTGGGCGTTTTTATTTGCTATTGAAACAGCAATGAGGGCAAGCGAGATAACAGGCTTAAAGTGGGCGGACGTTTACGACAAGCATGTCGAGCTGGAGCTTACAAAGAACGGCGCAGCTAGAAAAGTGCCTTTATCCAAGCGAGCTATTGAGCTTTTGAGTTATATGCGAGGGATAGACGAAACCGATGTATGCACTCTTAAAAATAAGGTGGCTGATGGTGAAGTGGGCAGAGGCGGATTGTCAGCATATTTTAACCAAGTGGTGAAAGGTAAATTAAAAATTAATGATTTAACTTTTCACGATACCCGACATGAAGCCATTTCACGCATGGTTAAAAATGCAAAGCTCCCAGTAGAAGTGCTGGCAAAAATTACAGGGCATAAAACCATAAGCATTTTAATTAATACCTACTACAACCCCGACATTGAAGAGCTTGCCGACCATCTACATAAAGAGGATGACCCCGATATTATTTTGTTTAAGAAGTTTGTTTGAGTACGACAAGCTATGACGTGCAATAACTAGCAATGAATCACTAGATTGATTAAGATTAAACGGTTAAGCCTAGGTTAGCTCCCGAAAGTCGGATACCCAATCCGATTGGCTTAACTTTTTTATTGGGGTGTGCTGTGGGAGGCGAGAATGCAGAAATTATTTTCATTAAATGAAATTATAGATGCTTCTGAAAACAAATTAAGTATTCACACAATTAAAGATTATTGTAGGCGAGGGGAGTTACACCCTTGTATATATTTTGAAGGTAATATTGTTTGTATTCATGATGAGCGTTTTCAAAATAGTATTGATAAGCGTGATCCAGTTGCACATATTGAAACTGTAAGTTGGGCTAGAACATTTAAAGGGTATATCTCTGCTTCAAATTTTATAGACTATATCGCCCATACGGATACTCAAGCTTCTGATGTTTTTTTTAATGTGACGAAAATTATTGAGCATATTTCACTAATAAATGATTTTCCTTTGCTCCAAAAAGATGAATATCTTAAAGCATTCCCTTCTATAATTGATGATGATATACAAGAGAAAAGGTGGTTACATGAAATTAATGATTTTAAAGGGAATATTTTTAAGGCCCATGAAATTGTTTTTCATGTATCTGAGGTAGAAAAGCTCTTATTAACGCACAGTAAGCCATCCCAAAGCCCAGTTAAATTCTTAAATAACACTGAAGATTTAGGTGGTGAGAATTTACAAGAAAATTCAAATATAAAAAAAAGAATTAATTTAAAAGATATGCTGGAAGATATGGATGATTATATTTCGGTATCTAGTGTTTTTGAATTGATAAAAGAGAGAACAGATCTTAAAAAAGATACTGAAGTTGCTAATTTTTTAATCGTAAATAAAATTAATGATTTATCAAATCCAGTTAATAAATTTCATTATTTTGATGGAAAACCCACCCCATTGTATAAGGATTTTCAACAGAAGCAATTAACAAAAATGGATTTGCTATTACTGGAAATCGCTAGAGAAGAATTGAAGCTTAATAGTGAAGATGAAAGATTAAAAAATTTCGCTTGGGAAAAGTTTGATTTTTTCTGGGAGTTTAGACGTTTAACGAAGATTTATTTGGGTGAAGATGTTTCAGAGCTTGATGAAGGGTGGGGAAATTCTGAAAAAAATTCATATCAAGATTCAGATAATGCAACTCAATCAGAAAGTGAGTTGTTATTACAAGATCAATCTAGGTTTGGAAATCAGATCGTTGGGCATTCATCTATAGAATATTACCAGAAACAGCTTATTCAGCTTCGAAAAGAAAATGAGACGCTTAAGGCAGATATTTTAGAAAAAGAGCAACACTTAAAGAAATTAAAGCTAATCCAAACTACTCAGAGTGAATCCAAACTAAGTACGCGTGAAGAAAATAATATTATAAAGGTTTTGACTGTTTTGGCTGATATGGAAAAGAAAATAGATATATCCAAACCGTATGAGGCCCATGGAATAATGTGTATGAAAGCACAATTATTAGGAATTGATAAATTTCCAAGCGATGAAAGTGTAAAAAAATGGTTTACAAAAGCGAGCGAGTATAAAAAATCCTAACTAGGAAAAAGTAGAACCCTAACTAGGTCGACTGAATAAAAATTAATTTCATACTTCATCTAAGCAATAACTCCTTATGAATTGCAAAGGTGAAGTATGACACTCAAAGAACAATATGCACGAGTTAAACAATTAGCTAGCGCTCCCTCTACGCCTGAAAAAATCTACACAGTAAAGACAGGCGAAAATGCTGGCATGAAACGCAAAGTAAGTGCTAAGCCTGAGCGCGTTGGATTGCTTCCTGTTAGCGAAAAAACAATCTGGGAGTGGGTACGTCAAGGAAAGTTTCCGAAGCCTATCAAGGTGAGTGCTAACGTTACTGTGTGGCGCTTATCTGAAATTCAAGCTTGGATGGAAGAAAAAGGTATGGGGGTTTCTCAATGAGCGAACCTCTCAACTTTTCAACAGAAGCCCAAAATCAATTAATTGAAATCAGCAATCGCTTTCACAATAGTGATAACCAGGCTGAAGCAACAACAACGTCATTAAAAGTAGCAAAGTACTTCCAACGAAATCATCGTGATGTTCTCCGTGCACTGCGAGAATTAGAATGTTCTGCTGACTTTAGCGTGCGCAATTTTGCGCTCACGGAATATATTGATACTCAGGGTAAACCCCGGCCAATGTATGAGATGACAAAAAATGGGTTCGTTTTTCTAGTCATGGGCTTCACTGGTAAGCAAGCAGCTCTTTTTAAAGAAAGCTATATTGCAGCTTTTGATGAGATGTCTGATTTCATCAAATCTCAGAACCTAACCCTTATTTCTGAATTCAATAAAGCTGTCCTGCAATATGAACGCGCATCAGATGCTGCAAGTGATGCAGGTCGCAATCTTGTTTTGTTTGGCCGAAAAATTAAACCACTGGCTGCAGAAAAAGTTGCTGAGCTTGAGCGCCAGCTACAGCCTCTATTATTTGATGAGGAAGGCCAATGAAAAATATTTTCTGTTTAAGGCTTCTCAAATTAAAAATGATCGGCTATATTGATCGTGTTCAGTGCAAAATCACTGAATCAGCTTTGACAGGCTGCAATGTAAAAGGCGCATATAGTCCGCTTCGGGCTTTTTTTATGCGTAATTTCTCTATGCGTCCGCATCGTTATGTGGAGCTTGGGAGGGACACTTTCGAGTGTGCCGGTTACCTTTTACGCCGGTCTGTCAACCCTTTCAAGCTTCACACCAATCATTTGACAGTGATTTGTGAAGCTCCTAGCTTAGTAAAAGGAGCGCATTCATCATGAACGCTAAAGTACAAATTCAATTATCAGAACAATTAATTCCTTTTTACAGTGTTGCTGATATTATCAGTGCTTACTCAGTTGCATCTGAAGCTGCCACACAGCTTCGAACTTTGGCTAATCAGATCAGCAAAGCAACGGCTTTCGTTAAAACATTTGTACAAGAAAATGATAGAGCCAACATTTCTGCTTTTGCTGAACTAGAAAATCTGATCATAATTTCCCAGCAGCTTGCTACTAGCCAAGCAGATACCTACGGTCTTGAGCTTAAGAAACATCAACAAGAACCCGATGATCACTACAACGTGGGTGATCTATACGATGCATATTCATTAGCTTATGAAAATACATCATGGCTTGAGACCATGTTTTATCAAGCTAAAGATGAAGTCGAAGTAGTCAAAGAGGCTATTAAGCAAAATACTCATGGCGCCGTTTTTGGAACGCTTGAGCATTTAATTCATATTGCTGCTTACTTGGCGGAGAGCCATAGAAATACATTCGATATTGAACGCGAAAAGTATGAGATACAGTGGGAGGCTACTAAAAATGGATAAGCCTTCTATCTCACCAGATAAAACGAAAGTACAACCTGAGCCAGTTGTTAATCAGCCAGCTTTGCCTCTATCAGCTGAATATGTTGAGTCAGTACACATTACCGAAGAACGTCTCTGGAATGCTGTACTGAAGAACTATCAGCAAGGAGGGCCTAGTGAGCATTGATGCAACACGCTGGGCTTGGACTGTTCCAGTAAATAATTCATCACAACGCTTGGTTCTGCTTTCGCTAGCAGATCGGGCCGGTGAAGAGCATACGGCTTGGCCAAGCATAGAGCGCCTGGCCAAAGATACAGTGCTGGACAAAAAAACAGTTCAAAAAGTTATTTTAGAGTTAATCAACTTGGGTCTAGTTGAAGATACCGGCGACCGTACAGGACCGACTAAGCGTGTTCGCGTTCTCAAACTCAACGGCGTTACAGGACGAGAAGAATATTTTCAAAAACGAGATGACTCTAATACACCCAAAAACGGGAACATTAAACAATCCCAAAAACGGAATGATTCCAAAAATGGAAATGATCCCGAAAACGGTGCTTTGAATAACCCCAAAAACGGGATGTTGAATGATCCCAAAAACGGGGTGCAAAATCTATCAGGGAATCTACCAATGAATCTCTCTCAAGAGCATGACTGGATTCCTGATGTTGATCAGCTGGTGATAAAGATAAAGATGGCAGGTTATGGCCAAAATATAGATCTGATCTTTGGCCTACCTAGTTTCGAATTTGAGCTGAGTGCATTCAACTCGTACTTTGAGAACAGTGGATTATCTGATAGTAAAAAACTTCATAAGTTCACGGCTTGGATCGTAGACAAGTTTGATCGCTATAAAAAGCAGAATCCTGAATATGGCCTTCAGTCTCCGACCGAACAGCAAGCTAATACTGCTCAACCGTTTCTTAATTTACCGACTAAGCCTAAGAGCCTATTAGGAGGTCCTCAATGAATACGCCTATTCATAATCTACAAATTGAACAAGCTGTACTTGCAGCACTGATGACTGTTTCAAACTCGTATAGCCAAGTTGAGAACCTGCTTACTGAAGATGATTTCCATGCTACACGCCACAAACTGATTTTTCAGGCCGTGGTTGATCTGGATTCTAAAAATTCACCATATGACGCCGTCTTAGTTAACCAGTGGTTAGAAATGCGTAACTATTCTGAAGCTGCCGGTGGTGAGCAATACATCATGCAAATTTTAGGTGATGCCCCTTCCAGCTTTTATAACCTGGTGTCTTATGCTGAGAAATTGAAGGATCTTACGACATGCAGGCAAGTTGAAGCTGAAGCCATGAAAGTAATTAATCATGCTCGGAACTTAACGGTGAGCCGTGGTGAGCTGGTCCAGAATGCACAAACTGCTTTTGCAGATCTGAATACTGAATCTGGAAGTGAATCACTCTTTCATATTCATGATGCTGCATCCAATACATTTCTTGAGATGCACCGTAAGATTGAAGCTGCAATTGCTGGCAATTCGATGATTAAAGGAATCCAGACTGGTATCTATGACCTGGACAAAAAACTAGGCGATGTTGAACCTGGTTGCCTAATGGTGGTGGCTGCACGACCTGCAATGGGTAAGACGACTATGCTTCAGCTCATTGCAAATAATGTGGCAGTCATACAGAAAAAGCCTGCTTTAATCATGTCTGGAGAAATGCCTAAAGAACAGATCGCCATGCGTCTCTGTTGCGCGATTGCACCAGCAGATATTGGAGTAGTGCGTAATTCCCCCCACCTATTACCTAAAAATGAATTTACGGCGTATACAGACGCCGTGGTGATGCTGAAAGAAGTGCCTATGCAGATCAATGATACTTCCCGACCATCTATTGCAAATATCAGGGAATCTATCCGTAAAGTAAAACATCAGTACGGCTCCGTCGGTGTGGTACTGGTTGATTACCTTCAGATTATGAAGACAACAAAACAGTTCGCCCGGGAGGATTTAAAGATTGCTTATTTTACCGGTGAGCTGAAAGCCATGGCCAAAGAGTTTGATTGCGTCATCGTTCTTTTATCTCAGCTCAACCGAGAATTAGAGAAGCGACCAAATAAAAGACCAATGATGTCGGATCTACGCGAATCAGGAGCAATTGAACAAGATGCAGACCAAATTATTTTCTTGTACCGGGATGAAGTTTATAACAAGGAATCTCAATACCGGGGTATTGCTGAAGCTATTGTAGGAAAGAACCGCCACGGCGAAGCTGGTACCGCTTATATGCACGCTCAATTGAAGTACTGCCAATTCAGTAATTTAGATCACGATGCGCTTAATCAAATTCAGGGGAATTTAATATAATGTTTATACAAGGTGACCGTGTAGATTCTACTGTATCAGGTAGATCACTAACTGAGAGGTTCAAAAATTTAAGAACCAAGAAAAAGGTAAAGGAATTCATTGTTAAACGCCGTGGCTATAAACGTCCAGACTTCAACCGCATGATTCTGGACTTGAGCAAATGTGGCTGGACCCACGAAAAGATTGCATTTGTCTTACCAGTGTCTGGGGCGTCTACTGTGTCTGAATGGGCACGTGGGGGCATTCCGAATTATGAGAACGGTGAAGCCTTAATTGAGCTATGGCGATCTGAAACGGGTATTAGCCGTGAACCTCGTGAAGGAGAATGGGGAACTTATCAATATAAAATTGGACAGTTGGATCTTCTTTGATGGAAATGTCCAGAGTTTAGCCTTGTAGATAATTGAGAAAGCCCTCACTTGAGGGCCTTTTAGTTATTGTCTAATTAATAATGGTCCGAACATACCTGTATTAATCAAAGATTCCCAGATTCTTTTTATTCCTTGACCAGTTTCTTGGTTTACAAATAATGATGAGCGCTTTCCATGAGGTTTTCCTAGAAAGTTGGAACGCATAGAATCCCAAGTTTCTGCAACCTCAGCTGTTCTCCACATTGGTAATTCATTCTCTAATATCAGGGGAATAGCAATTGATAATGGTACAGTGCCATCTGCAGCGAGTCGTTTCGTCCAATTACAGCGAACTAAAATTGGGGTCGCCTGAGATGAATATAATTTGACATCTAAACGCTCAGCTGTAATTTCTGCCGCTGGATTGTATCTAAGTTCATTTACTGAATCTAATATTTCTTGCCCATTACCATATGGGCAAGTTATGAAACCATTAGCAAATAATATTGTATGGTCAAGCCCTCTGTAACCACAATCTGTATTTGGATTTATACAATCATAATTCTGACGCTTGTCACTAACTAGAGGATGCCAGGTAGGATATGTTTCCACTACTGGTCCTAATTGATCTATCAAATCATTTAAAGTGAGCCTACTTTTTTCAAAATCAACGGGGCTTAAATCTTTAAGGTGAGATAAGAGGTACTTTTCTACGTGTTCTCGACCTTCTCTAATTGCTTCATCTGCACGAAATGCCATGAGATAATTCTCCACATGTTTTGTTTTTGTTGTGCATAAGATGCATGTTTTGTGCATAAAAGTCAAATTATATGTTTTAGGTTGAATGGATTTGTCTCTAGGCTTTCGCTTTATGAAATTAATGTTATTTTAGTTATAATTAGCCTATGACTTTTTGATGCATAAGTGTATGACTGATAAAAATATAGAATATGATAAAGATACTTATAAAGCTCTTTATGATTTTCAAATTAAAGAATTGGATAATGTAAGAGCTCATCATTCTAGGCTTGAAGATAAAGCATCAAAATACTTAACGTTTACCTCAATTATAATTGCGGCATTAAGCCTTTTTTTAAAACAATATCTCTTTGATAGTGGTAACTCAGGATTGTCGTATATCTTAGTTGTACTTCTTATGTTGGCCACATTCATTTCTTTATGTTGTATTGCTCGCTTCCTTTTTCATGTGGTGGAAGTTGGAAATGTGGGTAAACTCGACACAAGTGAGGAAATGATCAAGCTTTTTGCTACTCAAGATTTACCTGTAGTGCAATATAACTTATCGAAAGACCTTAGTAAGATCATAGAAATGTATGAAATCAATAATTCAAACAAAATTGATTATTTAAAAAAGGCTTTTAAGGAAATTAAATTTTGTGGATTACTACTGGTTTTGACAGTAATATTGATCATTATTGATTCAATTGGAAATAATAAATTTATGGTAAATGCTAATAATCCTATCCCGCCTGATGTCGATACTCCACCAATCGTGAATGTAGAGATTAGTGTTGATAAGGGAAAATAGAAAAATATGAGTACCAATTCAACTAAACCAGTACCTCCCTCTATTCCTACCCCTCCTATCAAAATAATCGGAGATTCAATGCCAAAAGGTCTGGGAAAAAATAAGCCTAAATAAGGATTTGCCCCACAAAATGTGGGGCTTTTTATTAGCACCTTTTTGCTTTATAAACTTAGCTATTTGATTCAATATTTCATTCTTATTTGGTAGATATAAATTGAATACGGGGATCTGTCTCTCCATTACCATCTTTAAAGCCATAGCAGTACCACCTTTAGATTGATCGAAGTTATCCAGTTCATACCAGGTAATCACTGCATCAACTGGCTTATTAAGATGATACCCAAAGATGATATGAGCTGTGAGCATTTCGGCTGAGTAGTTTTCGGCTATATGCACTACATTTCCCCCCAATTAGGATGGTAGGAGATATCGATCTATTCGGCTTGATTCACTAAAGATGGATTTCTTATTTTGGCCAGATTCTTTTTTGGTAGGCTGGATCTGTGCACCTGATGAATATTAGCGGCATAATTTAGTATTGGTTTTAATGTAAAAAACGATTTTTTTGACGGCGAGTGTCATGGGTTTCGTTCAATGGCTTTTATGGATAACCGCCTAATAAAAAGAGACCTGATAGCATTGTCCGTACTTTTGATTATTTTATATACGTGGACTATGTTACTACATCAAAAAATGCTGTTACCACATCAAAATCTGATATAAAAATGTCTTCGAAAATGTCAAAGCTATTATTTTTAAATCAATATATTGGCAAATATTTATCAGTAATTATGTCTAAGGATTTCCTAAATTTTTGTGCTGAAAGTGCTTGAAAAGTTAGCATGAGTCAAATTGTTTCAGTCTGATGATTTAAGGCATTTTATAGATTTCCTTAGCTGAGCTGATTACATGGCTAATATACCCAATATTGGGATCATTCCGAAAACGGTAATATTCCCAATATTGGGATTTTGAACGATCCCGTTTTTGGGATTTTGAATGTACCCGTTTTTGGGATGCAGAACCTATCAATGAACCTATCAAAGAATCTGTCAGTTTCTCTGAGAAGAAAAGCTCAACTTTTCAAGTGCTCATTAGAGTGTTATGAGGTTGGGATTTTGATAGGAGTTATTATTTTTCTGAAGAATATCTAAAAGCGAATAAATATATAGCCTAATTTCAAAGCCAGTTCCTCACTGAGCAACTTTAATAAGAAAAACGACCAAAGGTACATGAAGATATTAAAGGGGTTAATACGGCGAATAAGAGCGTTTTAGGCATGCTTTTAAAAAGTATCATTTGACCTGCTTGGATACGCCGTAGTCTTAAAGATGATTGAAGCAGGGCAATTGATTAGCAGGTGAGGTAAAAAGGCTAAAAATATAGTGTTTTACGCTCTCCCTCGCGCGCGCGCGCGTTTTGTCAATTTACATACCAGAAAGAAGGTCAAAAAATTCAAGTTAAAACTTCAAAATTACATGTGTCCGAACACCTATAAAGATTGCGTTCATTCGTGCTTTAGAAAATGGAGACAGGTATTGGGCCACTACCTCCTGGAGGATTAATGTATGGAATACAAGTACAAGATTGGCCAGATAGATATTTTTGAAGATAGATGCCTGTGTGATCAGGTCATTGATGAGTTGGATCGGGAGTTGGGATGATAGTAATTTGAACAACTTATCTGATTCACATAGTATTACCTAACTAAATAACATCTAAGGAAAATGCGTGTGAATCAGCTACAGGTATTATTGAATCACTTATTAGAAGCAAAATCATATAGAGATCAAATTTCTAATATTTCAGCATATACAGGATGGTCAGAAATTACGGGGCTCGACAGTAGAATTCTTCTTTGTGAAAGGATGAATCAATTAATAAGCATAACCTTAAGTTTGCATAAGCAAATTCTTATTGAAAGTGAGCTAAATAATGATATGTATAAACCAGATGAAGATTGGGTTAATGAAATATTAAAAGGTCTAAGTATAGATGGAGTTTTTGCCACCAATATTGATGGAATTCATAAGCATACTTTATCTATTGTTAGATCCAATATTCGCAATTGGAATCATGGGTATACTGTTCGCTCGACTTTAGATAGTCATAAAATATTAGCGTTATTAAATCAATTAGAGGAAGAAAGAAATAATATTCTTAATGATACTGAGATCAGTTTTGATTTAAAAAGAGTGTTAATCATAGAGATTGATAAATTAGTTTTTTGCTTAAAAAACTATGAGGTGTTAGGAGAAGAATATACTAAAGAAGCTATTACTGATTTTTACTCAGAAGCTTTTTTCAATAAAGATATAAAAGAATATTACCAAAAGACTCCTACATTTAAAGACGCTATAGACCAGGTATGTGCTGCAATTACAATTGGTACTTTTACAAGTCCAGTATTTTCTAATTTACTTGAAGCAGCACAGAACACTGTTCAAAGCATTCCTCAATAAAATCTAAATTAAGAATGACGGTACGCTGTGGAAGAAAGCCGAAGGCGATTAGTTTCACTGGCGTGATGTATAGGAATGGTGTCCGTACGTTGGTATGAAAATCATAATTTTTTTAATAAATTTATGTAGTTATGATTGTGTTGCTAATATAAAAAAGGGTAAATGATGATAATTAATGATTTTTTAAAAAGGGTGAGTGTTGCTGAAATATTAACTCTTGTTTTTATTTTAAGTGTGGGGATATCTTTATTATACAAGTATGCGCTTTATGAAGAGCTGGGAATAGGTTGGTATATATACTCCCTATCCCCACAGCAAATCTTCTTGTCTTCAATGAGTTTTACATTCTTTTGTTTACTGGGAGTTATTTTTGGGGTGGTAATACCTGTGTTTAGAGAGCATTGGTTTGCCATATTCATAATTTTAATGCTAATAATGATTGGATTGTTTTTTGCAAACGCCCTCAACCTAACTAATATTACTAATAAATTAGGTGTATTGCTAATTAGCGCTATTATATTTATGGGCATAATAAAAATGCATTTCTTCTCTACTAGTAAAGATGGGGAATTTTTACGTGAAATTCCCGTAGAGAAGCTTAATTTTTGGGATAAAAATCTGCCAATCATTTTTTCACTGACAATGACCCTAGTATTTTTAGCTATGATTTATGTGCAGGGTACTAGAGTAGCTAAATATATTCTTGAAAAGCCATACTCTCAAAGTATCGTAAAGCTAAAAGATAAATCGGATAAATGGATTTTGATTGAAATGAATGGGGATAAAGTTTTGCTTATGAAATACGGTGTAAAGCGAGAATTTAAAATTATTGAATATAAAGAAATCGAGTCATTTAAAGTAAATTAATTATTTTGTATTACGGGGGATGATTTTATGTGGGAGTGGCTAGGATCAAGGTATAAGTCCGACTGATTTAATCACATAATAAATCGCACACATATAGTTAAAAAGCAATTGTTTAAAGGCAAATGCGAAAGGTGATGTGCGATGGCAGCTATGGCGGAAACCAATTAAAGAGGCAATGTGCCGTACTTATAAAAATAATTGAAGGGAAAAATTTATCTGTAAGTAGGATCGAAGGTTAAAAATATAGTGTTTTGTACTCTCCCTTGCGCGTTTTGTCTAAATATACCCATTTTTTGATGACTTAGATCACCTCTTAATAACTTGAAAATTATTGGAGGGGCTATGGGAATTTATATTGAGCTTAGTAATTTTGAAGTGCCCAAAAATCTTCTTTTTCTCAAAGCAGAAGTTAAGTACGGCGCACCTAATTATAAAAAGATGATTGATGAGCTAAAAAAACATCATGAAATGACTAACGAAAAGATTGCGTATCTATTACCAATGGCTGGAGCTTCTGGTGTGGCCGACTGGGCACGTGGTGTCACTCCTAAATATGAAGTAGGAGAAGCATTCATTGAACTGTGGAAAGCTCTTACTGATAAAACGAACCAAGATATTCCGAGAGTTAAGTACTGGAGAGTATGAGAATATGAAAAATATAAAGGGACTAACTTATAAGCCATTAGATTGTGATGATATGGAGCGTTCTATTCAGCTCTGTAATGGAATTGAATATTTGATTGATGACTTCCTTAGAGAGATCAATGGTAAAGAACCTGTTCAGTTATTCAAGAGTGAATACCAAGCTAATTTACTAAAGGTTGCTTCTCACCTGGAAGAACTGATCCACCGGCTTACTTATTTGGCGAATAAAAATAATAAGGCGTTTTACTTTAGGCATTTGTACGCGATTCTTAAAAGTTTGAGCTATGCACCTAATCCATTAATCATTACGGCGTATCATCTGGATCCTAAGCATGAGTTTAAGCGGTTAATTAATCGAAATGCTTTTGAATTTGAAGTAGGTCAAATTGTTAAAAAAATTCAGTTTATAAAGCCAGTATTACAATCACTCGCTGTAGGCCGAAAGTCCGGTATTAGAAGCATTTCTCATTCTTTTTGAGAATATTTCAGTATAAAAAGGGGGCCTTGATAGCCTCCTTTTTTCATTGCTGTACACACCCATTTTTTGAGGACACATAACCATTTAATTTTGAAGTATTGAGTAAATTACTTCGAGAAAGAAAATGGCATTAATTCCACGATCACAAGGCCGAACAGTATCACGGCCAACATTGCAGCAACATACGCCAATAACTGGACTGGCCTCAGTCGGTAAAGCTATTGATGGTGTGCTTGAGGCGCGTAAAGAGGAAAAGGACAAAACAGAAAAGGCTGATTTTGCATTACAGTCATCCAAGATTGGTGCTGATATCAGCGTTGTAGATAATGACTTAATACTCAAAATGCAGAGTGAAGGGCTGCCATATGAAGAGGCAGTCAAGCAGAGACAGGATAGCCTTGAGTCAATCAAGAAACAGTATAAAACTGTGGTACCTAAGCAGTTTGAGCAAAACTTTAATAATTACTTCGAACAGCATTCTTATCAAAGTGCATCGAAGTATTTGCCGATCGCGCAGAAGTCAGAGCAGCAACAGGCAATTGTCCAGCTCAAGGACATGAAAGAAAATTATTTAAAGAACCCGAATGCTTCCGAGCAAGAAGTTTGGAATGGTTTAGCAACATATGGACAGTCTAAGAGCCTACCTTTGGCCCATGTTAAAGATACTTATAATGAATATAAGAATAATCGCTCCAGTAATGATGTAGCTGCATTCTATTTAGGAAATAAGTCGGACAATGAAAAGCTGACTGAACTGACAACTCCTGAAGCTGTAATAGCAAAACATCCCAATTTAACCCAAGAGCAGGCTGTCTACTGGAGTGGTCGTGCACTTACTCAAATGGATCAGAATAAACGTGCGGCTGCCTTGCAGCAAAAGCAATTAGATGATGATGCTAAAGATGCTGTTAATGAAATGAAGGCAGACATTGAAACTGGATTAATTCCAAGTGAGGCAGTAATCAAGTCTCGTTTGGCACGTGTGCAGGGAACTCAAAAAGAGTCTGAGTTTGTTCAATATAGTGGGGCCTTGATTGAAGTACAACAGTTCATGAGATTGGGAGCGGATGAGCGCGAAGCTTACCTCAGTAAAAAGCGTTCAGAGGCTCAAAATACGGCGCAAGATAATGCTAAAGACGTGAGTTGGAAGTTAAATCTTCTTTCTAAAACGCATGAAAATATGCTGGGCTATGAGAAAAATAATTCAGCTCTGGCTTACTCGATTAAGACTGGCCAAGATCTAACAGTAGTACCAACCAATGCGATTCTAAGCGGCAATCCTGAAGCCATTAGTGCTTTATCTAAGAACATCAAATCTATTCATGCCAACAATATTTTAAACGGTACTGTAGGGTCCTTAAATCCATTCTCTACCCAACAACAATCTGAATTAAAGCAGTTCTGGGAAAAGGCTAAACCTGGTGACAAATTAGGTTTACTAACGAGTATTTATAAATCTAGTGCAGGTAATGCCAATGCATCCAGAGACATGATCAACAGTATTGCAGGCGAAAGCGGTTCATATCGTTTATCTGCATCACTGAATAACCGTGGTCTGCAAGATATTGCTGGTCAGATCGTTACCGGTCAGGATCTGATTGAGAAGGGATTAGTCAAAGTAGATGAAAGCGGCTTAACAAAGCATACAGAAACCTATTTAGCCGGCATTACTTCACCAGGTAAACCTGACTTTCAAATCTATCTGGATTCAATCAAAGCCAACTATGCTTATTTGGTTCAAAAATCTGAAAAGGTTACTGATACAAAAGGCAATATTTTAAATAAAACTATTGATGAAGAGCTCTTCAATAGAGCTGCTAAGAATGTCACAGGCGGTAAATTTACCTCAGGTGGATTCTTTGGAAGTAAGTCGGTCGTACTGCGGCCTCATACTGTTGGTGAGAAATCATTTCGTGAGCAGCTGGAGACTTTTAACTCTCGTAATGCCCGTAACTATGGCGGATCTGATAAAGACTTCTTCTTGGATTTACCTTTAGAACAGGATCCAAAAAATCCCTACGTCTATTACTTCAAGAATGGTACCAAGTACATCATGGATGCCACCGATAAGAAGCGTCAAACACGCTTAACTTTTAAAGTGAGATGAGGTAGAGATGGATTTTTTAGCAGATGATGAATTAACGTTAAATCAGGATGATCCTCGCTTTAAACCTAAAAGTGAACGTGGCGGATTTAGCGACGGCGTATTAGGTACTGTTTCTGGTGTGGCAATGGGTACCATTGAGGCAGCTACTGCACCGGATGCCTTGATTCGTGGTGATAAGAAAGCAGCGGCACTAAGAGCGCAAAACCTTGAGATTTTTAAGCCTGATGACTTAGGGGGAGTGGGTGAATTTACCTACGGCTTGACTAAAGACTTTACACGTATTGGCTGGAACGCCGTCACTACATTAGGTACAGGCGGTGTACCTGGTTTGGCCCTAAACTCTGGACTATTTGGGTACCAGACCTTTGAAGCAGAAAAATCAGACTTACTGAATAAAGGGGCAGACATAAAAACGGCCCGAACCGGTGGAGCTATTAAAGGGGTTACAGATGCTCTGGGCTTTGCTATTCCTACCCATGGTGTTGCTAAATCGGTAGTAGCTGATGCTGTGGCTACTACTGCGCTGGCTACTGGAGCTGGCGTAGCTGGTGATTATCTGGAAGGTTCATTTCTTGAAAACAATGAAAATAAAAAGGTCGCTCAATACGGTGAAGCATTAAAGGAAAATGCTTTAAGTCCATCCACATTAGCAGCAAACGGCGGGATGGCACTCCTACTCAACTTGTGGGCGAACAAAGGGCGTTTACGACCAGAGCAGATTAAAGACCATAGTAATGTAGATACTATGAATGATGCGGCTCATATTCAGGCCAACATCGAGCATGCAGAGGGTACGAATCCATTTAGCCCAACTAATGCAAAAGAGGCCAATTCACACTTTGATGCATTGGATAGTGCAATGGAGAGTGCATTGAATGATGAGCTGGTCAGCTTAAAAGCACCAGTGACAGGCACACCTAAAGCAATCGTAACCAGTACACCAGTGGTACCAATAACAGGTACACCGAAGGCTATTGTAAGACCAAGCGCTATCAATACTGATGAGAAGAAAACGCCAGTAATAGCTGATGTCTTGACTAATCCTGTATTTGATAAAAAACCGTGGACAAAAACGATTGTCCAGGAAGCCTCTAAACGGGGTATCAATCCAGTGGATGCCTTGGTCATTTCTCATTTGGAAACTGGTGGCACTTTTGATCCAAAGATTCAGCCACCAATCGATAAAAAGACAGGAAAGCCAATATCATCTGCTACTGGTTTATTCCAAACCCTTGATGGCACCTTTGCCCGTATGGGGGGTAAGAATAAGTTTGATGGTAATGATCAAATTAAAGCGGGCCTGAACTACTACGAGTACAATGCCAAGGTTTTCCGCAGCCACTTTAATCGAGATCCGAATGGCCTAGAACTTTACTATCTGCATTTCTTTGGTGAAGGTGGTGGACCAGTCTTTTTGAAAGCCAAAGATAATGAGCTTTTTGTAGATGTGGCTACACGCTGGAGTAAAGGCAATCAGAAGAAGACTGCAAGACAGATTGCAGAAGGTATCACTTCAAGTCATCAATTCAATGGGATGACTGTAGGGCAGGTAAAGGCCAAATACGAAAAGCGCTGGAATGAAATCGCAAGTCTTTATAGCGATGTTAGTCTAGATGCTTCAGCAAGATTTACTGAAGTCCGAGGGAGTGAATCAGAGTTCCCACAGTTTGAGTCTGATATAACTGCACCCCCTACTTACAAGTCCCAATCTGATGCTGAAATTGAAGCAATGCCTTTTGTACTCAGTGCAGATGAGCATAGTGTGAAGTCACTCCAGGAAGAGTTTGAAGCCCTATCTTCTCCATTGACCAAGGAGGATCTGGAATACCTCAAGGCTACGGCGCATTATCAGTATTCTGAAGGTGGTGCTTATCGAACGCCGTATGTTGAACCTCAGGTCGATTTATCTGGCCCTGGTAATAGTGCCAACCGTAATTTGGATACATTGGATTCCGAACTTCAGCAATTCACACCAGATCAGCAAAGAGTTATTGTTGATACGCCTGATTCAAATACTTTGGATCTCAACACTAGAGAATCTGGCCAAAATATTCCGCAAAACTCAATTGTTGATGGTGTAGATAATTGGACCCCAACTAGATCGCAAAACTATCTCAAACGAGAGCGTTTAATGGAGGATGGGGGAGTTATTCAAGAGCTACACAATAGTACTTCTAATACGACATTCCAGCGCCAGATTAATCAGGATGGCACCATTAGCCCGGTAAAGGCTACACGTAATGGAAATGATCTATTCGCCCATCCTGCTAATGGTAAAGCCGATAGTCCTGAATTAACTGCAGTACAGCATAAAGCTACCCAGGCATTAGAACGGGAGTTCTGGAAGCCAGGTAAATCTAAGGTTGATGGTGCACCGGACTTAACCAAGGCTAGTAAAGGGGAGTACGGTGCATTCACTGACACGGCAGACGGCAGGGAAGCAGTTTCAATTCTGGAAGCAGATCCCGATATGGAAGTGACCTTTACGCGTCTGGATGAAAACGGGGATGAGGAAATTGTGACGATGTCATCCCGAGATCTATTGGACTATGTCAAAGAGCAAGAAGAAATCGCAAAAGATGAAATTCAGGCAGTGAAAGCATTGGCAAGCTGCGCATTAAGATTTGGGAGTGAAGCAGCATGAGAGCTGAATGTAGAGAACAAGTTGCAAAGGCATTAGGTAAAAGAAAATTAAGTGCAGCTGATAGTAATCGTATTTCATCACTGTATATCCGGGCACAAAATACTCTGGCCAGAACAGATCCTGATTGGATGTTTAAAAGTCCTGCTGAACGTGCTGAAGCGATTGCGCAGAAAACTGCTACGGATCTCGCCGTCCAGATCGCTAAGAACAATCAGAACATTGCCCGGGATGCCATCATCAAGGCCCAGCTACAGAACGAAATCTATAACCATCCTAAATTAAACCCGGTCCAAGCTTTAATGCGGAAGATTGCATACTTCTCGGATCAGAGTGGTATCCAGTCTATAGAGAAGCAATCCCAAGCCTTGCACAGTCGCTGGATGTCATTGGTTGCTGATGTGTTTACCAAGACACAGGAACGCTTTGGCATGTCAGTAAACAAGGCCATGACTGATGACATTATCCGGGTCATGTTTGGTGGCAAATCTGATAATCCAGAAATTACGGCGATGGCCAAGGAAGTAAGTGCAGCCCTGGAGGAAATGCGTTTAGCCTTCAACCGGGCTGGTGGGAATATTAAGAAGCTCGATAACTTTGGCTTTATGACATCACATGATCAGAAGAAAGTAGCCTTAACAGATCAATCAGAATGGGTGAACGATGCATTGGCTGGAGTAGATCGTAATCAGTATGTCAAAGAGACTGGTGAGTTGATGAATGAGCTGGAGCTTAAATCCATGCTTGAGGAGATTTATAAAACCATCTCAACCAACGGCGCCAACAAAGACTTACTGATACTGAATAAACAGGCCAAAGCAGGTGCATCACCTGTAGGTGGTCGCTCCAAGATGGCGAATCGTCACCAAGAGTCCAGGGCTTTGCATTTCAAGGATGGTGACGCATGGCTGGCGTATCAGAAGAAATATGGAACTTATGATGAAGCAGGGTTTCATGAGATTCTGAAAAACCATACTCACCGCATGAGTACAGAAGTGGCCATGATGCAGAACCTTGGATCCAATCCTCGTCATACCTTTGAGTCGTTATTGGATGAAGCCAAGATCAAACTGAAAGCAGATCCACAGAATGGCATGAAACATGGTGAGATTGATAAGCAGGCTCATCGGGCCATGTCCATGTATAACACTCTGGATGCCAATACCCGGGCGATTGATTCAACCTTAGGTAACGTTATGGGTGGATTACGTGCCTTAATGGTTGCATCTAAATTAGGTGGCACCACGCTGACGACCTTTGGCGACCATGCCAGTATGAAGAAGGTCGCTAATATGCTGGGCCTGTCCTATACCAAATCGATCCTCCCTGAATACATGAAGCAATTGAAACAGGGTGCCACACGTGATGAAGCATTGCGGTTTGGCCTTGGGATTAACGAAATGGCCGGTTCAATGACCCGTTTCGGTGATGCTGATATTGTCAGTAGTGCTACCAAGTCAGGCCGTTTTAATGCGCGTATGCAGGCTTTTGCTGCAACGACTATGAAACTATCAGGACTGAACGCCGTCACTGCAGGAGCGAAACGAGCGCTTAATCTGGTGCATATGAATAAGCTTGCTGAAATGACCCGTAAAACGGATTGGAAGGATCTTGGTGCAGATGATCTTAAGATCTTACAGGGGAATGGTATTACCGAGCGTGACTGGCAGTTATGGCAGCAGCTGGAGCCAAGTAAACGTGAAGATGGGACGGCGGTACTGACTCAGAATGATTTCTTTAATGCACCAGATGATGTGATTAAGCAGTTCTTGCCACTGGACAAGCAGGACAATGCTAATGCACTGGCTGACTTCCGGTATAAAGCTGCTATGAAATACCAGACTCATCTATTTAACGAGGAGTCAGTCGCTATTATTGAAGCAGGTGTACGTGAACGTAGCATCATTAACTTAGGCGAAGCTGGAACCATCCAAGGGGAATTAGGCCGAACCTTATTCCAGTTCAAAGGCTTCCCATTGGCTTATATGTTCCGTATTGGTCATCGTGCCTTTGCCCAGGGAGATATTAAGAGTCGGGTGACGTTCCTAGCTTCGCTACTGGCTTATCAAACTTTAGCAGGTGCATTGATCGTTCAGACTCAGAACTTGGCCAATGGTAAGAATCCAGAGCCGGTATTTACGATTGATTTCTTTGGTAAGTCACTTCTTAAAGGTGGCGGGCTTTCCTTCCTGGGGGACATCATGTCTGCACTTTCAGATCCAACTGGTCGAAGTGCATCAGACTTTATCAGTGGCCCATTATTAGGCCAAAGCATGAAGCTGGGTATGCTGCTAACTGGTATGGGTAACAACATCATCGAGGGGAAAGAATCTACCCGGATGATGGAGGTGGCCAATACCCTGAAGAGTAATATTCCATTGCAGAATCTTTGGTACAGTAAGCTGGTGGTGGATCGCATGCTGTATTCCAAAATGCAGAATATGATTGATCCTGATTATTTACCGAGAACACAGCAGCGCCTGGAGAACTTAGGTAATAGTTACTGGTGGGATTTATCAGAAGAATAAAATTAGGAGCTTCGGCTCCTTTTTTAATTTTTAGATTACTATGTTGTATTGATATTTATAAATAGCCAAAATTCAACATCAAATGATGTGATGAGACAATTAAGGGGGAAATATGATTGGTAGAGTTTTACCCATATTACTTTTAGGGTATTCAACAGTAGCTTTAGCAGAAAATGGATTTGATCGCTCGTTAATCAATGCCAAGATAATCAATGAGAAATATGAAATTATTGATATTGATAGCTTTAACGATCTTACTCGTCAAATCACCAATGAAGTAGTTTCGACGTTACCTAGAAAGGTTGATGCTGATACAGAGCTATTAACCATGGTGTTAAGCAGACCCTTAATTTCTCAGACTTATGCGCTAAGAGATATTGAAACTAAAAAGGATTTATCGGAAAAAATAGACTTGGAAAAGTTTAGTCAATTAATTAGAAATTACGCTTGTTCCTCAGCTATTGGCACTTCTCAAGTTTATAGGGTCAATGGCACTCATTTTTCTTTTAAAGTGATTAATAGTAATTTTATGGAACTTTACAGCTATACATTCCCACTAAGAACATGTGAAGAATGAATGTGAAATACAATTCAAAGTTTGCAGTTATTGCTGAATAGCTTGATTAGTATGACTACACTTTGAGGAATAATTGATGACCTTATATATCTCAACACCTGAGCTATTGAAGCGCTATGGAATTACTAAAGGCACTTTGATCAGCTGGCGAAATAAAAAGAACTTCCCTGAGCCAGTGATTAAAGCGCATGGGCGCTCAAGCAGCCGTTACGGGATCAAAGCAGTTGATACCTGGGAAAGAAATAGTGGATTGCTTGAATCACTTGAAATACAGCCTTTGATAACACCACATTCATAATTTTAGTAGAAAAAGGAATTTCGCATCATGAAGAATATAATAGCATTCTCTTTAATGGCTCTCATGAGCTCAGTCTCTTTGGCCACCCCAATTACACTTCAGCATTCTAAGACCAGCTATGTGAACTCAGGGATCTGTTCCGCCGTGGTGGATGTGACGATCCATGATTTTCTTGGAACCTATGACAAACTGTATTTAGACCTGGTAGCAAAGGACAGATCCGGCAGAGTGCAGGGGACTTCGGAAAATGTAATAACCTACGGCGATATACAAAATCTTCAGGGTAAAGCATTTGGAAATGTTTTTCTTGAATCTGAAACAATGTGTGGAGCAGATCGTACCTGGACAGTTCAGGTTAAGCGCGCCGTCTTGGTCGTAGATGGTAAAAGAGAAGATCTACTGAAGGCCAAGAAAGTTCATATTGATGATTTTCAGCCTATGAGAATAGTAGCTAAATAACAGACTGATTAATAATTCTTGAATACATAGATTAAATTTTACTCATGTCTACCGTTACACAGCCGGAAACTGTGCGTTTCTGACATTTTTACCGTCCGTTTCTGACATTTTTACCGTCCGTTTCTGACATTTTTACCGTCCGTTTCTGACATTTTTACCGTCCGTTTCTGACATTTTTACTGTGCGTTTCTGACATTTTTGGGGATTTTTAACCGTCCGTTTCTGACATTTTTACTGTGCGTTTCATACTTTTTCTAAAAGCGTTACTGAGCAAAATCTAAAATATTTTGCATGAAGCAGTAGTGCTAGATTTGTTTTTCCTTGATGTACCTTGATGGAATGGGATTTCCTCAAAATAGCGGCAAACCTTGCTGCATATAGCTTTCAAGCTGTTTTGATGGTCTTCCTACTGGTGGCCTATCAAGGAAACCAAATAGACGCTGTAAAGAACAATTTAAGACTGTTTTGTTTTACGGAATCAAAATTATTAAATCGCTGTATGCCATGCTGTGATTGGCATAGAAGCATTTTCGATAATTACCCTGTAAAACAAAAATTACTTAGATGTACTTGGATGGATTTTAAATCTGATCAAGTTTTTTCTTGATGATTCTTGATGAAACAAGGCTTTCTTCTTAGACGTACTTAGACGGAACGAAGTTTTAATAAAATGACCGTGATGCTTATCTGATAAGGTTTTTACACAGTTTTAGGGCACTTTGTAGATGAATGCTGTCAAGGTAACGTGTAGGGATGCCGTGTCGCTAAAGTACGGCGCTTTTAATTCGGCTTGATTGGGTTTCAGGTGGCCCCAGCAGTATCTGCAGTATTCTGTGTTATTAATATATTTTAGATAACTTTAAAGTGAAGTCGTATGAACAGGGTAAAAGCTGAAATTAAATTTGGTAATTACGGTTTTTTTAAAGAAAGTCTTAATCACTCTATATCAGTGGATTTGCCAGCAATACCGCGTATAGGTGAGAAGATATCTTTAATTATTGATGGTGAACTACACAAAGGCCGGGTAGTGGATCTGGTGCATGAGATGGAATTAAATAGTGGATCTGGTGAACAAGCAGGATTCCATTATCGCTGTGTGAAAATTGTTGTGGATCCATTTAATTAGTTCATATGCCAAATAGAAAGGGTAGCATTTCAAATGCTACCCTTTCGGATTTCAAATCTGATAGGGCTTAATGCAGGTAATTGTTTTCAAAGCAAAGCGCAAAATTGCGTTTTGTCTAATTAGACCTTATCGATCTAATGCTGTCTAAGGGCATTTATTCAGTCGTAGTGCAAATATCGTAACTAGTGATTGAATCTGCATGGTCATTTTGACCATTCAGCTATTGGGTTGGTGTTGGCCAGGTGGTATTCCTTTTCACTACACTTAAAGTGTAGTTAGCGTTCCGAGAGTTTTCGGATCGGGAGCACTTCCCCCACAGGCGGATATGAGCAAACTTGCTCATATTTGAAAAGTGCCCAAGTGACTAGCTCTGCCACTTGGACGGCCAAGTTAATTTAGCATTTGAAATGCGGATTTAAAATCTGAAATTCTACTGATGAGCTCAAAGTTGGTTAGTGCGGATTTGCGCTCCACCAAAAAGTGGAGGCCAAAAAAAAGGACTATCAAAAGTGACGTGCAGCATAAGCTCCATAAAATTGAGGAGCTTTATAATCCGATCCGTTAAGAACCTGATCCACTAAATAGAGGAGCAGCTAATAAAAAATAATTTATTGACCAATATGAGAGAGTACAAAACATGATTGGAGGTTAAATGGGAGGTTAAGTATTTATGTATATTAAAATAAATTAATTAAAACAATGAATTGCAATATTTATATATCGCAATCATATGGCGATTTATTGAGTTATTCAGATTCAAGTTTAGAGATTCAAAAAGTCCCGCTTTCGAGCGGGATTTTTTATGACATTTTAATTATATTTATTTAATCCAGCCCATTCGAATTAAAGGCGAAAATAACCAATAATGAATACCCAAAATAAAGTTCATGATTTGATTCTCATATTTCCACCACAATGGTAATCCAGCTAAATTTACTGTTATTGCCATCAGAAACGCACCCAGCATATCAATCGGAAAATGCACACCGACATAAACACGCGACCACGCTACCAGCCAAGCTGTCCAGATTAGAATTCTTCCCAAGTCTCGCTGCGGTGAAAAATAATAGGCGAAGGCAATCCCACTAAAAATACTCATATGGTTGCTGGGAAAAGAACCAGTCGGTGCATGTTCAATCAGGGTGCGACCAACATCCATCACAAACGGGCGTGGGGTATTGAGTACCGCAGACAATACTTCACTCATCAATAATGTAATAGCTGTAAAGATGAAGGCTTTAATAATCCCTGTTTTTACTTCGTAACTACCACGGAACCAAGCAATAGCAAAAATCAGCAAAAAGAGATAAACCAGGTCATGCGCAATCAGGGAGGCATAGTTGATCATCCAGATTGAGGCTTGGTCGGGTACATTTAAGATATGAAACAGGTAAAGATTCAGTTGGTCAAGGGACATGAGCAGAGAGGACTGGAACAAATGTCCGTTACTCTAAACCGGTCAAACCTCAATTCCTACCTGAGTTTGTATGAATTTGTAGCCTCGCTTTTTAAAGAATATTCACATGATAAAAAACCACTCAAAAGAGTGGTTCTTAAAAGTCTGAATAATATAATGAGGTCTTATTTAAACTGAATCGCTCCATTCGCGCTGACGGCCATTTGCGATTCGCCTGCTGCAACTTCCTGCTCAGGAACCGCCATATCAGCCGATGCAGATTTCATCATGGCCATACGCGGTACTGGCTGTGGTGAATAATTGTTAGTATTCAGGTTTAAGTTCACCAGTTGATAACTCGGTTTGTTCCAGGTCTGGGTGAGTGCCTGTGCGCGTTGCTGGAAGTTTTTGGTGGCTTCAATCATCAGCTCGCTTTCAACTTTTTTACGCTTTTCGTCAGATACCTTGAAATTAATCGACTGGGTCTGGAAGTGCTGTTGTAATTCAGCAATCAATTGAGATGTCGCTTTAAAATCTTTTGATTCCAGACGAATCTGGGCACGACCACGCCATTCTTTTAATTTGCGGTTGTCATTGTCATAAATAGGGTAAGTACTTTGTGCCCCAGTCTCGATTTTCACAGTTGGATATTTGCGTGCTGTGGCAATTGCTTGATTCATCAGCTGGTTAATTTGAGTGGCCAGTTCAGCTGGTTGTTTGTTGGATTTTTCAATATAAAGCACAGCATGCATTTCATCATTTGAGATTTCACGGCTGGCCTCTGCTGAAAGATTAACAACATTATAATTCAGAGATTCAGCAGGAGCTGCAAATGCGCCTGTGGCGAGGGTGCTGGCAAGGATCAAACTGGTAAGTGCTAAGAGACGCATGAAATTGTCCTGTTTTTCTTAAAATTGGCCATCTAAGCCGTTGTTAAAATATTAAATCTCAATTGTGATCTTTTTACGAAATATTTGTCGTAAGAGTGTTAAATTTTCTTTAATTTTATCTCATTATTTAATTTATATTTATTATTAATAATTAAATACTTAATGAATAATTTTGAGATTGATTACCTGAATGTCGCCTACGCTACAAAAAAGCATAAAAGAACACGCTTTTCTTTCTGCTGTCACACTGTAAGATGATGATTTAGGGGATGGATTAGCATGATGTTTTTTTTCGATAAAGATTAGGACAAAATGTGACTGAAAGTTGTTTATTTTCCTGAAAAATTCGGTATCATCCGCCTCCTAGTTATTCGAATACAAAACTGCTAGCTAGAACCTTTATAAAGCGCCGAGTCAAAGGACCAAACGTCACCAGACTTATTTCTTTCACCCATATCAGAGATGGTAATTCGATATGAGCGTTACTTCTGTAAACCCTGCCACCAATTCCACAAACGAATACTACTTGACTCGCCAAAGTCAGATGGAATCGAATGTGCGTAGTTATCCACGTAAATTACCGTTAGCGATAGCGAAAGCACAAGGTTGCTGGGTTACCGATGTTGAAGGTACTGAGTACCTTGATTGTTTAGCTGGGGCAGGGACGTTGGCATTAGGCCATAATCATCCTGCGGTCATTCAAAGTATCCAGGATACGATTGCAAGCGGTTTACCATTGCATACCCTGGATCTTACTACTCCTTTAAAAGATGCTTTTACTGAAGCACTTCTTTCTTATCTTCCAGGTGGCCAAGAAGAATACTGCTTGCAGTTCTGTGGTCCATCCGGTGCAGATGCAACCGAAGCCGCGATTAAACTGGCGAAAACCTTTACCGGTCGTAGCTCAGTGATCAGCTTCTCTGGCGGTTATCACGGTATGACTCACGGTGCATTGGCAATGACAGGTAACCTGTCTGCGAAAAATGCAGTGAACGGCTTGATGCCGGGTGTACAGTTCATGCCATACCCGCATGAATACCGTTGCCCATTGGGTCTTGGTGGTGAAGCCGGTGTTGATGCCCTGACTTACTACTTTGAAAACTTCATTGAAGATGTAGAAAGTGGTGTGACCAAACCTGCAGCTGTAATTCTTGAAGCGATTCAAGGTGAAGGCGGTGTGGTAACGGCGCCAGTAAAATGGTTGCAAAAAATCCGGGAAGTGACTGAAAAACACAACATCGTATTGATTCTTGATGAAGTTCAGGCTGGTTTTGCACGTTCAGGCAAAATGTTTGCATTCGAACACGCAGGGATTGAACCTGATGTTGTAGTGATGTCTAAAGCCGTAGGTGGTAGCTTGCCGCTTGCCGTACTGGGTATTAAACGTAAGTTTGATGCTTGGCAACCTGCTGGTCATACCGGTACTTTCCGTGGTAACCAATTGGCGATGGGTACAGGTCTTGCAACGATCAATACCATTAAAGAACAGAACCTGGCTCAAAATGCACAAGAGCGTGGTGATTTCCTGCAAGCTGAACTTAAAAAACTGGCTACTGAATTCCCGTGTATCGGTAACGTGCGTGGCCGTGGTCTGATGATCGGCGTTGAAATCGTAGATGAGCGCAAAGATGCGGATCATATGGGTTCTTTACCTGCTGATGGTCAGTTGGCTGCAGCGATCCAAACCGCTTGTTTCAACAATAAATTATTGCTTGAGAAAGGTGGTCGTAACGGTACAGTGATTCGTTTACTTTGCCCGTTGATCATTACTCAAGACGAATGTGTTGAAGTGATTGCTCGTTTCAAAAAATCGGTTGCTGAAGCACTAGTTGCAGTTCGAGGCGCATAATTCATGGTAGATTTCGCAGAACATCGTAAAGCGTTACTCTGCAATGATGCTGCATCCATTGCTGACTATCAGGCTGGCATGGACCAAGCGACCAAAGCGGTTGCGGCATGGTTGCAAAACGACAAAATGTACACTGGCGGCAGCATTAACGAGCTACGCAGTGCGATTGCATTTAATCCTTCAAAAGAAGGTTTGGGTGTAGAAAAATCTCTTGAGCGTATGGTTGAGCTATTCCTCAACAAGAGCTTAAAAGTACATCATCCACATTCACTTGCGCATCTTCACTGTCCAACAATGGTGACCAGTCAGATCGCGGAAGTGCTGATTAACGCAACCAACCAGTCAATGGACTCATGGGATCAAAGCCCGGCCGGTTCGTTGATGGAAGTTCAGCTGATTGACTGGTTACGTCAAAAAGTGGGCTATGGTGCAGGTCAGGCCGGTGTATTCACTTCTGGTGGGACACAGTCTAACTTGATGGGCGTATTGCTGGCGCGTGATGCTTGCATTGCGAAAAACTGGAAAGACGAAAACGGTAATCCGTGGTCGGTTCAGCGCGATGGTATTCCTGCGGATGCGATGCGTAATGTCAAAGTCATCTGTTCTGAAAATGCACATTTCTCTGTGCAAAAGAACATGGCGATGATGGGCATGGGCTTCCAGTCAGTGGTCACTGTTCCTGTGAATGAAAATGCACAGATGGACGTAGATGCACTGGAAAAAACCATGGCGCATCTTCAGTCTGAAGGCAAGATCGTGGCATGTGTGGTGGCAACAGCGGGTACAACGGATGCTGGTGCGATTGATCCATTGAAAGCAATTCGTGAAATCACCAATAAATATGGCGCGTGGATGCACATCGATGCGGCATGGGGTGGTGCACTGATTCTATCCAATGACTATCGTTCTATGCTGGACGGGATTGAGCTGTCGGATTCGATCACGCTTGATTTCCATAAGCATTATTTTCAAACCATTTCTTGTGGCGCGTTCCTGCTGAAAGATGAAGCGAATTACCGTTTCATGCATTATGAAGCAGAGTATCTGAACTCCGCTTATGATGAAGAGCATGGCGTTCCTAACCTGGTATCGAAGTCACTACAAACGACGCGTCGTTTTGATGCATTGAAATTGTGGATGACAGTTGAAGCACTGGGCGAAGAGCTTTATGGTTCGATGATCGATCATGGCGTGAAATTAACCCGTGATGTGGCAGACTACATTAAAGCGACTGATGGTCTGGAGCTTCTGCTTGAGCCTCAATTCGCGTCTGTCTTGTTCCGTGTGGTTCCAGCGGGATATCCGGTTGAATTACTCGATACGCTCAATCAAAACGTAGCAGACGAACTGTTTGCACGTGGTGAAGCGAACATTGGTGTGACGAAAGTTGGTCAGGTTCAGTCTCTGAAAATGACTACTTTAAGCCCGGTTGCAACGCTTGATAATGTGAAGAACCTGTTGGCGCTAGTGCTTGCAGAAGCGGATCGTATCAAGGATTCAATCGCTGATGGTACCTACACGCCACCAATTGCATAAGTGATTGTGGTGTGAAAAAAGGAGATCGAAATGATCTCCTTTTTTTGTAGGCTTAAAAAATAAAAAGGTCATTTCCCAGATCGAAATTCCCCACAAAAACACGGAAGATCTGAATCCCGTTTAGCCTGTTATTTATTTGTCATAGGCTTATGTAAAACTGGGGAGCAGGATTTATCCTGAGTTCAGTTTTATAAAAATTGTTACATGTCATTGGTCTAAAATTTTTTATTGAAGTGAATGACATAAAGAACTTAATCATTGAAATCCATAAAAATTTAATCAAGAAAAAGCCGCTAGATTAAAAATCACTAAATCGTAATAAAGCTGTAACTTATCTGTCATATTCTAAAATCAAAATGCAGGTATCGAAAGAAGTACAAAACTGAATAAAAAGTGGTGTACTCCAAATTTGCATAAATGAGAGAGATACTAGAATGCGCTTTACAAATATAGCTTTAGCATTAGCAGTAACCGGGGCAACTGCTGTAACGACTGCACACGCAGCACGTGACACCATTCAAATTGCAGGTTCTTCAACTGTACTTCCATATGCCAGTATCGTGGCAGAAGAATTCGGTAATACTTTTCCACAGTTTAAAACACCAGTTGTCGGTTCTGGCGGTTCTTCAGGTGGTTTAAAGCAGTTCTGTAATGGCGTGGGTGATAACACGATTGATATCGCAAACTCTTCTCGTCAAATCAAGAGTACAGAGCTGGCAGAATGTAAAAAGAATGGCGTTAACCAAGTCCTAGAAATCAAAATTGGTTATGACGGTATTGTGTTTGCATCGAATGCAAACAAAGCGGCTTATAAACTGCGTCCACAACATGTCTTCGCTGCACTTGCTGCACAACTTCCATCAAATGGAAAAATGGTCGCTAACCCGTACACGCGTTGGAACCAAATTGACAAAGCACTTCCGAATGAACCGATCACCCTGGTAATTCCTGCGTCGAATCATGGTACGCGCGAAGTCTTCCAGGAGAAAATGGTGGATGCAGGTTGTGAAACGTATGCTGTAATTAAGTCTCTAGACAAAGATGCCAAGAAAAAAGCTTGTACAACATTCCGTAAAGATGGCCGTGTGGTTGAGATTGCCGGTGACTATACCGAAACATTGGCACGTTTAAAAACTTCTCCAAGTGCGGTAGGTGTGTTTGGCCTAGGTTTCTATGACCAGAACCGTGACCGTCTACGTGTTGCTACGGTGAACAATGTAGCGCCTTCTGAAAAGACCATCTTGAATGGTGCTTATCCGGTATCACGTCCATTGTTCTTCTATGTGAAAGGCGAGCACTTGAAATCGATCAAAGGCTTACCGCAGTTCACAGAATACTTCCTGAACAAGAAAGTATCTGGCAAAGGCTCTAAGCTGGAAAAAGCAGGTCTGATTTCAATGTCTGATAAAGAACGTGCGGCAGTCCTGGCAAATTTCAAGGCTGGTAAAGCGGTTGTTGTGAAGTAATAAATGATTTTGAAAACGCTGGTGGTAGGGTCAACCTACCATCGGCTTTTTGCGATAAACAAGTTTTTTCAAACCATGAAAATTGAAAAAACAGTGGAGAATACATGAATCTGCTACTTATAGGTGTGTTATTGGCCATCATGGCCATAGCCTATCAAATCGGATTAAGTAAAAGCCGTAGCTTAGCAGGTAAGGGAAGCAATTCTGCAAACTTACACTCGCGTCCTGGATATTATGGTGCCCTGGTTGCACTATGGTGTGGTATCCCTGCGTTTTTAATTTTGATTGTTTGGAACATGGTGGAACCCACTTTTCTGGAGCAGGTCGTACTCAACCATTTGCCAGAAAATGTTTCTGCTAGTCTGGATCCGGCAAGTCTGAGTGTTGTGATTGATCGCGTTCAGGCACTTGCCTCAGGTTTCGGGGTCAGTGATACACCTGCAGCCTATGAAGTTGCAGCAGCAGAACAGCTGGCTAAATTCTCGACCATTGGTACCTTTGCCAAATTGGCAGTCGTGATTTCGGCTGCGCTGGCCGGTCTGGTCTGGGCCAAGAAACATATTAGCCAGGAATTCCGTGCACGTAACCAAGTCGAAAAAATGATTAATATCGGCCTGGCATTGTGTTCAGGTGTGGCGATTCTGACCACTCTCGGGATTGTGATGTCGATGTTTGGCGAGGCAATGCGTTTCTTCAGCTTCGTCAGCCCACTGGATTTCTTCTTTGGTACCCAATGGAACCCGGGATTTAGTACCTCTGGCAGTGCTGAAGGCAGTTATGGTTTATTGCCACTGTTATGGGGCACGCTCATGGTCAGCGGGATCGCACTTTTAGTTGCAGTTCCGGTTGGCCTGATGATTGCGATCTATCTGGCAGAATACGCTTCACCGCGATTCCGCTCTTGGGCAAAACCTACAATTGAAGTGTTGGCGGGTATTCCTACGATTGTCTATGGTGTCTTTGCCTTGATGATCATCGGTCCATTCCTTAAAAGCATGGGTGCCCTGGTCGGACTCGAAATTAATGCGACCAGTGCGCTGACTGCCGGTCTGGTGATGGGCATCATGATTATTCCGTTCGTATCTTCTCTGTCAGATGACATCATCACTCAGGTGCCGCGTGCCTTACGTGATGGCTCTTTGGGTTTGGGTGCCACCAAATCTGAAACGATCCGTCAGGTAGTTTTACCCGCAGCCTTGCCGGGTATTATTGGTGCGTTCCTGTTGGCGGCGTCACGTGCGATTGGTGAGACCATGATCGTGGTTCTTGCAGCCGGGAACAGCCCACAGTTGCATGCCAATCCACTTGAAGCCGTGTCTACGGTCACGATTACCATCGTGAATCAGCTAACTGGCGATACTGACTTTGCTAGTCCACAAGCACTGGTGGCCTTTGCACTAGGACTGACGCTATTCGTTATTACCTTAGGTTTGAACATTGTTGCACTGATCATCGTGCGTAAATATCGTGAGCAATACGACTAATGAGTACTTCAAATACAACGCCTGTGGATCAGCGTATTGATCCATCCATCGCCGCCGAGCTGCGTGAAAAGCGTAAGAAGACCATTCAAAGCTCTTTGGCACGACGTCATCGTAAAGAAAAAACCTTTCGTTTATTTGGTTTCTCTGCGGTACTGGCAGGTCTGTTCTTTGTGGTATTGCTGTTCGGGAGTATTTTATCCAAAGGTTTGCCTGCATTCTGGCAAAGCAGCATGAGTTTGCCGATTCATTTCGATCCAGCCATTGTGGATATTGGTCCAAAACCGAAGCCAGCTGCAGGAGAATCTCCAGCACAGTTTGAAGATCGCTTTATCGCCTGGCAGACCGAAGTCGGAATGGTGGATTGGGATGCGCTGATTATCAACGGCATGATTGCCAAAGACAGCAAGCTGGAAAGCCAGCGTGATGAACTGGGTTCTTTATATACCAGTTCTGAGGCGTACCGCTTGCGAGACATGGTCATGAATGATCCGAGTCTGGTCGGTCAAAGCAAGGAAGTGAAAATTCTGGCGGATGCCAATGTCGATGTCTGGCTGGCAGGAAATATTGACCGTGATCTTCCCGATGAACAGCAGCAGCTCAGTCCTGAAGTACGTCAGGTGGCGGACGAGATGAAAGCCTCTGGTGTGATTGAAAATAGTTTCAATACCAATATTTTCACCAGTCCTGACTCGCGCAGTTCACCAGCAACTTCTGGCTTGGCAGGCGCCTTTATGGGCTCGCTGTTCATGATGATGATCGTGATCTTTATCTCGATTCCAATCGGGGTGGCTTCCGCGATCTATCTGGAAGAGTTTGCACCGAAAAACTGGATTACCGATGTGGTCGAAGTCAATATTAACAACCTGGCAGCCGTTCCCTCAATTGTCTTCGGTCTATTGGGTGCAGCGATCTTCATTGGCTGGATGCATTTGCCACTCTCAGCACCATTGGTGGGTGGTCTGGTGCTGAGTCTGATGACCTTACCGACTGTGATCATCACCACACGCGCATCACTTAAAGCGGTTCCACCTTCGATTCGTCAGGCAGCTTTGGGCCTCGGTGCTTCTCGCATCCAGACAGTATTCCATCACGTCTTGCCTTTGGCTTTACCGGGTATTTTGACAGGCGCAATTATCGGGGTTGCACAAGCTTTAGGTGAAACCGCACCATTGTTATTAATCGGGATGAGTGCTTTTGTTGCCAGCGTTCCAGCCACACCATTTGATCAGTCAACGGCTTTACCTGTACAGATTTTCTTATGGCAAGGCAATGAATTGCGTAACTTCTTTGAAGGGCGTACCGCAGCAGCAATTATTGTACTTCTGGCCATGATGATCAGCTTGAACAGCCTGGCCATCTGGTTACGTAAGAAATTTGAAGTCCGTTGGTAATAGGGGCAGAATCATGAACACAACTGTTATTCAAAATTCCTTAAAAAAGGATCAAATCGTGAATCCACAACAGACACAATTCACCTCGGATGAGGCGACACAAAAGCCGGCAACTCCGTTTGTTTCCCAGTTCGATACGCAAAGCAGCAGCAAAAAAGATGCGAAGTCGACGAATGTGAAACTTAGTACTTCTGATGTGCATGTGTACTATGGTGAAGCGGAAGCGATTAAAGGCATTGACCTGAACATTTATGAAAATGAAGTGATTGCTTTTATTGGGCCATCAGGCTGTGGTAAATCGACCTTTCTGCGTACCTTAAACCGCATGAACGATACCATTGATAGCTGCCGTGTAACCGGTAAAGTGATGTTGGATAACCAAGATATTTATGATCCAAATCTTGATGTGGTCTTGCTACGTGCACAGGTTGGTATGGTGTTCCAGAAGCCGAACCCATTTCCAAAATCAATCTTCGATAATGTCTCCTATGGCCCAAAACTGCATGGTTTGGCGCGTGACAAGTACGATCTTGAAGAAATTGTCGAAGGCAGCTTGCGCAAAGCCGGTCTGTGGGAAGAAGTGAAAGATCGTTTGAACCAGCCGGGAACAGGTTTGTCAGGTGGTCAGCAGCAACGTCTGTGTATCGCGCGTACGATTGCAGTCAGTCCAGAAGTCATTTTGATGGATGAACCGTGTTCGGCACTTGATCCCATTGCAACCGCCAAAGTGGAAGAGCTGATTTCTGAGCTATCTACGCAATATACCATCGCGATCGTAACTCACTCCATGCAACAGGCAGCACGTGTATCGGATCGTACTGCGTATTTCCATTTGGGGGATCTGATTGAAGTCAACTCGACCGAAAAAGTCTTTACCCAGCCAGATCATCAGTTGACTGAAGCCTATATTACCGGGCGTTTCGGTTAATCCCATATCTAGAATAAGAGCCGCAAGGCTCTTTTTTTATAGGTGAAATAGATGGTGATAATCGTAATAATTCTCGAAATAAAGTTGAAAAAAACCGAAATTGACCTAATCTAAAGGAATAAATCCGAATTAAATAGAGAATAGATTTTTTATGTTATTTCATACTCCGAAACTGTCCGCTGAAATCCGTATTAGTCATCTCAATGCGCGTATCAATGAACAACGAAAAAAAATAGCGCAAACTACTGGCTCTAAACTGGAACTTTTACAGTTATCACAACAACTGTCAAAAGAAGCGCGTGCGCGTAAGAAAACCAATCAAAAAATCTATGTACTCGATTTTAAAGGCGATATGGCGGCTTCTGCGGTAGAAGGCTTGCGTGAAGAAATTACCTTGATTCTGGCCACAGCCAAAGCCGGTCGTGACCGTGTTGTAGTGCGTCTGGAAAGTCCGGGCGGCATGGTTCATGGTTATGGACTTGCAGCAGCTCAACTGGTACGTTTACGCGAGGCAGGTTTTCATCTGACCATCTGTGTCGATAAAGTGGCCGCTAGTGGCGGTTATATGATGGCGTGTATCGCCAATGAAATTATTTCTGCACCATTCGCGATTGTCGGTTCAATTGGTGTGGTTGCTCAAGTCCCCAACTTTAACCGCCTGCTGAAAGACAATAAAATCGACTTTGAACTCTATACCGCAGGACAGTACAAACGTACCGTGACTATGTTTGGTGAAAATACCGAAGAGGGTAAGGCCAAGTTTGAAGAAGAATTACAGCAAACACATGCTTTATTCAAACATTTCGTTGAAAAGTATCGCCCACAGCTGAATATTGAAAAAGTGGCCACTGGTGAGCATTGGTATGGTCGGGATGCGCTAGATCTAAATCTGGTGGATAAACTGCAAACCTCAGATGAATACCTGCTCAACTTGTTGCCCCAACATGATATCTATTCCATCCAGACCCGCAAGAAACCAACTTTGGGTGAAAAACTGGGCCTGCAAGCAGCGCAAATTGCTGATTCACTGGTACCCACTGTCATGAATAAAGTCATGGAAAGCTTAAGTAAAGCCAATGCAAACTTGGTACAAATGCGTGATCCAAAACTTTAATTCAGTTGATCTTGAATGAATTTTAAAGCTCACTTCGGTGGGCTTTTTTATTTTTTGAAATCATATTGTTGTGATATAAGTGGAGTACTCTGATTGAGTCTAGGCTCATATGCTCACGTTTATTTTGTTGCTTGGGTTTTTTAGTATCGTATTTATTCCGATGTTATGTATGCTTTATTCTGAAGCAAAATTAACTCAGGATAATTCTAAGAAGGTTTTGTTTTGGCTGAGTTTTCTACCCGGCGTTTGTATCTTTCTGCTGTATAGCTTTCTAAAGCCCAATGATCCACCTGTTATTCCATCGAAAGAATGTGGCGTTGTGCAGTTTTATCAGATGCATAAAGTTCGAGGTGGTAACGAATTTGAACGTGTGAGTATTCGCTTTGATGGCGCTCAATAGTCGGCATTTATTCTTCGATAAGCATCTGGATAAAATCCCTCAAGGCCAAAAGGCCTGCTTTGAATATCTAGATAAGTTCAAATATCCACATTTGTCAGAATCTAAGTTTGTTCAATGGATTGAACCGAATGAAATGTAAACCATCACTGAAACTAATCAGATAAAATAAAGCATATTTTATTGTTAGAGCAGAAACATGGCTATAGCTGAAGCATTTCTTGCGACGCAAAATTGTTATTTTAATTATGAATTTGAAGAACTTTATTTAGAGGATGATTTTCCTGAGGAGTTATCTGTGTCACTGCGTGGCATAATGTTCCGTCATGAGATTCAATATCCTGATGCAACCTATTTCATTTATTACAGTGAGATGTTGACGGGGAATGAACTGCAAAAAATGAAGGATGATTGGATGCGATATTGCCCATATTCTTAATTGAAGAATATGAACGTAATTAAATGCGTCATCCAAAACTTTAATTCAGCTATTAGATTGTGATTTTAAAAGCTCACTTCGATGAGCTTTTTTGATTTTTCGGTATCAATTGCAGCCCGCCTGTTATCGCCGCGCCAATCGTAGCAAGCAAGATGTCTTTGTGCGCATCCCACATATCACCTTGTTGTCCATTATAGTTTTCAGCTTCCTCAGGAGATAAACCAATGGCAATCAGCCATTCCAGCCATTCATAGAGCATGCTGCTGGCCACCACAAACTGAATCACCAGCAGGAAAATGACCACAGGTTTTTGCTGCGGTAACCAGACCTGAAACAGGCGATGGAAAATTGGATAAAGTAATAATCCGTAGGCCAGATGGACAAATCGGTCGAACAAATTGCGTGACCAGTGCATGGCTTCATTCAGATTAAAGCCAAAAATCTGTTCGATCCACTGGTTATAGGGCACATAAGAATAAGTATCCATTAAAAAGTAAACATGTATTCTTTTCCGAATTGGTTTGATACTTTCTCCACCCATTGCTCTATTTTGTCAGCTGTCATGACTTGAAAATCTCGCCAATAATATTTCATCTGCTTCC
>NZ_JBWZQN010000022.1:0-48325 GCF_056724605.1 Prolinoborus fasciculus
GAATCAGCGAAGTGAACTCATGGCCCATTGGCAAGCCTGCAAAGAATACACGTGGTTCTTCACCAGCTTTAGCAATACCAAAGCTTGGCGCACGTGCATTGTTCCCGTCAAAGCGTGCAGTCACCAGATCAGACAGTGCAGCAACCTCGGACACCAGTTCCTGGATTTTGGCTGATTTGTCAGAACTATCCAGAGTGGCGACCAGTTCAATTGGGCCTTCCAGGCGTTCTAATAGGGTTTTAAGTTGAGCTGAAGTATTTTGGTCTAACATTGCTAACGTCTCCAAAGGAGTAAATGTTTATTTGATAACAAGATATTAAATGAATTGAATAAATAGGTAAAACAGTTTGTTTTTATCTTGTTGATCGGATTTACAGATTTATTGAAAAATTCATCATTAATTTCAAAGTTCTATATGGGGGTGAAAGATTAATTTTCAAGTAGTTTAGAGCAAGAATAAGGATTTTCAGCTAAGATTAAAACAAGATATTTGAGACTTGAATGATGGAATTACAACGCGGTATTTATCAACATTATAAGGGACAGCTTTATCAGGTGTTTCATGTTGCCACGCACAGTGAAACTGAAGAAAAGCTAGTGGTTTATCAATGTCTTTATGGGGATTATTCAATTTGGGTACGTCCTTTAACGATGTTCACTGAGACCATTACTACCCACGATGATCGTGAAGTAGAACGCTTTAAATTGATTCAGGCACTTTAAGCCAAACAGACTCAGGGAAGAGTGATGCAAAATTCAGATGAATTTGAAAGATTCATGCAAGAATTATATGAAAAATTTCATAGGCATGACCTTAAACAGGCAGATCGCCTGCACCGATATCGCAATATAGAGCCAGAATCAGGCCGATTTTTATCTATGCTGATTCGTGCGCAACAATCCAAAAATATTCTGGAAATTGGCACCTCTACCGGTTATTCCACTTTATGGCTGGCAGAAGCGGCTCGGCTGACTCAAGCCATGATTACAACTCTTGAAGTTGATGCAGAACGGGTTGCTCAGGCAAAGCAATATGCGACAGAAATAGATCTTGCAGATTTAATCAATTTTAAAGTAATTGATGCTCAGGTTTATCTGGAGGCAGAAAAGGAAATATTTGATTTTATCCTGTTAGATGCTGAACGAGATGCTTATGTCAGTTACTGGCCACATTTGAGTCGATTACTTAAAGCAAAGGGCGGGTTACTGGTAGTTGATAATGTCATTTCACATGCAGCAGAAGTCGAAGAGTTTATTGCCTTAATTCAGCAAGACCCACGTTTTATCATGAGTACTGTACCCATAGGCGCAGGTTTGCTGATGGTGGGATTTCGTTAATTTGATTCGCTCTAATCCATGCAAATTTTATTAAAATGTAAATTATATTCGAGATACTTTTCTACAAATGCAGCTTTATCTTGGCGTCTTAACAGGTTGTCATAAATAAATTCAGGTACGGGATGATACAGTTCAGTATGACCATTACTGTATACAATTTTCAGGTGGCGGCTTGAGGGATTGTATTTCCAAGAAATCACGGTAAGCAGTTTTTGCATATGCGTTCCTCCACTGAATATTTCTTATCTTATCATTTGAACTTATGCCATATGGCTCTGCAGATGTATAGCTCAATTGTAAGAATGGGTAAGGATTATGAGAAAGCGAAGCAAAAGATATGCCTGAATTTTTATATGATGGATCAAGAAAAAAATAGGACTGCAATATTTAAAGTCCTAACAAAATCATTTTAAAAAATAAAATCCCGTATTGCGCTGAGATAAAAGCTTAAACCATAAAAAACCACGCTAAAAAGCGTGGTTTTTTGAATCAGTTCAATCTAATTAAAATTAGATTTTACCTACTAGGTCGATTGAAGGAGCAAGAGTTGCATCGCCTTCTTTCCATTTAGCTGGGCAAACTTCGCCTGGGTGAGCGTGTACATACTGAGCTGCTTTAACTTTACGAAGAAGTTCTTGAGCGTCACGGCCGATACCACCAGCGTTGATTTCAACGATTTGGATTTTACCTTCTGGATCGATCACGAAAGTACCACGATCAGCAAGGCCGTCAGCTTCGATTAATACGTCAAAGTTTTTAGCAAGAGTCCAGTTTGCATCACCAACCATTACATACTGGATTTTTTTGATTTCTTCTGAAGAATCGTGCCAAGCTTTGTGAGTGAAATGCGTGTCAGTAGAAACTGAGTAGATTTCAACGCCTAGTTTTTGGAATTCAGCGTAGTTGTCAGCAAGGTCACCAAGTTCAGTCGGGCAAACGAAAGTGAAGTCAGCTGGGTAGAAGAATACAACAGACCATTTGCCTTTCAGGTCAGCTTCAGTAACTTCAATGAATTTGCCGTTTTGGAATGCAGTTGCTTTAAATGGTTTAACTTCAGTATTAATTAAGCTCATCATTGTCTCCATGATTGAGGTAGTCTTTGATTTTGAATAAGAGTATCGAAATTTTGGTTGATGCTAAAATGGTATTTTTACATTACAAACATCGGAAAAACCGAATTAAGTAAAAATGCGCCACTTCGGCAAAATCGCTTTGTTCATTCAGCAGCATCAAGATGATGGCCTGATGACAAAATTATCTCTTTTTCCTCGTGCTAGCAAACATGATGTTGAAACCAAAAAATTCAAGGGTGAATCAGGAAAAAAGCATGTTTTCCGCAAAATAATTTAAATATCAATTTCAAAATTAAACTGATGATTAAATCTACTCAGGAAAATTCAAGCGTGTCATATAGATATTTTGATAGGTTTATGGCGCTGAATTGAGGGAAATCAGGCAGCCAAAGCCAATTTGTCCGGCACTTAACAGAACTACGACTATCTGAAATCTAATGAACCAAGTAAAATAAACCTTTCCTGTTTTTTTGATGTGGGTGTTTTCTCTGTGCAGAGTCATTTAAATGTAGATCAATGGATAATGGCGCGTGACCGTCACCGTTTAAATCGACTGAAAAAGGGGAAAGACGCAGATGCCAAGCAGTATCAGGAATTATTTGAAAAATCCAATCTGAAAGTACGGCAACGGCTTGAACGTCTTCCGAACATCAAGCTGAATCAGGATCTACCGGTTACTCAGTACACTGATAAGCTGATTGCCGCGATTCAAAAGCATCAGGTGATTATTGTGGCTGGCGAAACCGGTTCTGGTAAAACCACCCAGTTACCGCAAATTGCTATGCTGGCTGGATGTGGCCTGACCGGAATGATCGGACATACCCAGCCGCGTCGACTGGCAGCCCGTAGCGTATCACAGCGTATTGCCGAAGAAGTTGGCGAAAAACTCGGTGAATCAATTTCCTTTAAAGTACGTTTTACGGAACAGGGTTCACAAGACTCAATTGTGCGTTTGATGACTGACGGTATTTTACTGGCCGAACTGACGCATGACCGCTACCTGACCAAATATGACACGATTATTATTGATGAAGCGCATGAACGCTCACTGAATATCGACTTCATTATGGGTTATCTGAAGCAACTGTTGCCGCGTCGTCCCGATCTGAAAGTCATCATTACTTCTGCAACCCTGGATGTAAACCGTTTTAGCAGTTACTTCAATGGTGCACCAATTTTTGAAGTAGAAGGCCGCAGTTTCCCAGTCGAGCTACGTTATCGCCCGATCTCGGAAATGAGCATTGGCGGTAGTGATGATGACGAGTTTGATGACTTTGAAGAAAATCTGCCTCGCGCTGTGGTCAAAGCAGTCGAAGAATGCTTTCAGGATGCACAGGAAAAAGGCCATCCTGAACATGCCGACATCCTTATTTTTGCCAGTACTGAACAGGAAATTCGCGAGCTACAGGAAACCCTGATCAAACATGGGCCACGCCATACGGAAGTATTAACTTTATATGCGCGTCTGGCGCTGGCTGAACAGCAGAAAATCTTTAATCCTTCTGGTGGTGGGCGACGCATTATTATTGCCACCAACGTGGCAGAAACGGCTTTAACCGTTCCGAATATCCGTTATGTAATTGATAGCGGTTTTGCGCGTATTTCACGTTATAACTATCGTTCACGGGTGCAACGCCTGCCGATTGAAGCTGTTTCTCAGGCAGCCGCGAACCAACGTAAAGGTCGTTGTGGCCGTATAGCGCCGGGTGTCTGTATCCGTTTGTATAGCGAAGATGATTTTCTGAGCCGTCCTGAATTTACTGAACCGGAGATTAAACGGACCAACCTGGCATCGGTGATTTTGCAGATGCAAAGTCTGGGCTTGGGTTCACTGGAAGACTTCGATTTCATTGAGCCACCAGATCATCGTCTGGTAAATGATGGTCGTAAATTGCTGATTGAACTCGGGGCAATGAGTGAAAAGAAAGCGTCTCATTCTCAAGATAATTCCCCTGAAGTTACAGATGAAAAGCAATCTCAATCTGCAACTTCTGCCCCCTTAAAAAAAGGGGGAAATGTTAAGGTGGGAGATGCACTAACCAAAATTGGTCAGCAAATGGCGAAAATGCCGATCGATCCACGTCTGGCCCGCATGATTCTTGGTGGTGCACATTTTGGCGTGCTGAACGAAGTTCTGGTGATTGTGGCAGCGCTTGCAGTTCAGGATCCGCGTGAACGCCCTGCGGACAAGCAGATGCAGGCAGATCAGAAACATGCACTATTCCGTGAAGCTGATTCTGATTTCCTGTTCTATATCAAGCTCTGGGAGACGCTGCACAATAACCGCGAAAGCATGAGTGAAAATAAGCGCCGTACTTTTGCGCGTAATCACTTCCTGAGCTGGCTGCGTCTGCGTGAATGGAAGAAAACTCATGAGCAGCTGGTGGAGTTGGCTAAGGGTTTAAAACTGTCATTTAATGAAAAGAAAGCCAGTTATGAAAATCTGCACCGTGCCTTGTTGACCGGTCTCTTATCGTTTATCGCCAACAAGACCGATGAGCGTAATGTTTTTATGGCGGTGCGTCAGCAAAAAGCACGGATTTTCCCGGCTTCTACCTTGCACAAGACCAATACGCCGTGGGTGATGGCTTTTGAGATGGTGGAAACCTCTCAGGTATATTTACGTACCCTGGCCAAGATTGAGCCGGAATGGATTCTGCTGGCCGCGCGTGACCTGCTCAAGCATCATTATTTTGAACCGCACTGGTCGAAAAAAGCCGGTGTGGTGAATGCCTATGATCAGATTTCATTATTTGGTCTGATTATTGAGCCGAAACGCCCAATCAATTATGAAAAAGTAGATCAGGCGGCCGCACATGAAATTTTCTTGCGGGATGCTTTAACCACTGGGCATTTAGGCATTACTCCACCATTTTTAAAGCATAACTTGCTTAAACTGGAAGAAGTCGAGCGAGTAGAAGACAAATTACGCCGTCGTGATCTGGTGGTTGATGAAGAAACCATTTACCAGTTCTATGCCTCGAAAGTGCCGCCTGAAGTGGCTAGCCGGCGTAGTTTTGAAGACTGGCGTGCCACAGTAGAGCCTCAGAATCCGCGTTATTTATTTGTTGATGATGATGCGCTGTGGCTGAATGACCGTCCGACGACACAGCAATTCCCAGACTATTTGCAGAATGGTAGCCTGCATCTGGCTGCAACCTATCGTTTTGACCCGAGTCATGATGAAGATGGCGCGACAGTTAAAATTCCACTGCAAGCTTTGGCCCAGGTCGATGAAGGTATCTGGTCATGGGGAATTCCGGGATGGCGTCTGGATCTGATTGAAGCATTGCTAAAAGCTTTGCCGAAGGACAAGCGCCGTAATCTGGTGCCGATTCCGGATACTGCACGAAAACTCATGGCAAAAGTAGATGCGCAGGATTTACAGAAGCATATTTTTAGTTTTTTGGCATTCCAGTTGCGTGGTGATCAAATCACTGAGAAAGATTTCAGTTTTGACCGGGTCGATCAGTATCTGTTGCCATTTATTAAAGTGACTGATGAAAAAGGCCGTGTCATTGAACAGGGGCGTGATCTGGCGGAGCTGAAAGCACGCTGCCGCACTGAAACGCATAGTCCGGTTAAACAGCTTAAAGGTGAATTTAAAACCTTCCCGGAAAGTTTCGTATTTGAAGCCTCGCAAAAAGTCACCGGTGTCGTGGTCAAGCAGTATCAGGCGCTGGTTCCGACCAAAGCTTTTGCTGCCCTGGAGCAGAAAGATGAATCGGGTGTAGTGATCCAGACTTTTAATGATCAGGCTGAAGCGATCAAAAAACATCGTGAAGGGGTGATCCGACTGGTGCATATGCAACTCGGAGACTTGACTCGTCAGTTGAAAAAACAGATTTCCAAACCTCTGGCGCTGGCTTATTCGCCACTCGGTGATAAGGCACAACTGGAACAAATGTTAGTTTATGCCACACTACACATGTCCATAAATGAGCTGCCTGTCAATGCGCAAGAGTTCCAAAAGCTAGTTGAAGATGTAAAAAAATCTTTCCTGACTTATGGCCAAATTGCCCTGAAAGAGATCACGGATATTTACATCCAGTGGCAGGAAATTCGCCGGAAATTATTGGTTTTAGACCATTCTGTGTTTGAAAAAAATATCAATGATATTGAAGATCAGCTTGATTTAATGAGCCTTTCTGACTTTGTATATCGTAAACCTTCCGATGTGTGGAGCGAATTTCCACGTTATTTAAAAGCCTTGATATTGCGTTTAGAGCGCTTGCCCAATAATCTACAAAGGGACAATTCCGCCATTGACCAAATTGATCAATGGATGGAAAAATTATTCAAGTTTAAAGATGACCCTCGCCTGAAAGAATTGTATTTCATGGTCGAGGAGTTAAGAATCTCATTGTTTTCACAACCGATGAAAACAAAAGCACCCGTGTCTCCAACTCGCTTGCAAAAAGTATGGGATCGTCTTGGAATCAGTTAAGATATAGGTAATTCAGATAAGGAATTTTACATGGGCATCCGCATTACGGGTACGGGCTTATTCCATCCGGAACACGTCATCACCAATGAAGAATTAGTTGAAAGTTTAAATGCTTATGTGGAACTGTTTAATCACGAAAATGCTGACAAAATCGCTGCAGGCGAAGTTGAAGCGCGTCGTGGTTCTAGTGCAGACTTTATTGAAAAAGCATCTGGCGTACAACGCCGTTATGTCGTAGAAAAATCAGGTATTCTTGATCCAAAACGCTTACGTCCAAATTTACGTGAACGTGCAGATGATGAAATTTCACTGCAGGCAGAATGGGGCGTAATTGCAGCCAAACAGGCAATGGAAAATGCCGGTGTGACTGCCGAAGACATTGATATCGTGATTTTGTCATGCTCGAATTTGCAACGTGCTTATCCTGCTGTCGCCATCGAAATTCAGACTGCTTTAGGCATCAAAGGCTATGCCTATGACATGAATGTGGCCTGCTCGGCAGCAACATTTGGTCTGAAACAGGCTTATGATGCGATCAAAGCTGGCGCGCGCCGTGTGTTATTGGTGAATGTGGAAATTACTTCTGCACATACCGATTTCCGTTCACGTGATTGTCACTTTATTTTTGGTGATGTGGCAACCGCTTCAATTATTGAAAATACTGACAGCAAAACCGGTTTTGAAATTCTGGATTCTGAGTTGTTTACCCAGTTCTCGAATAACATCCGCAATAACTTTGGTTTCTTGAATACTTCTGAAAATGCTGACATTGACGACAAACGTTTCCGTCAGGATGGTCGTAAGGTATTTAAAGAAGTCTGTCCACTGGTTGCGAAAATGATTACTGCGCAACTGGAGAAGAACCAGATTGAGCCGACAGGTGTTAAACGCTTCTGGTTACACCAGGCCAATGCCAGTATGAATGAACTGATCCTGAAACTGGTGGTTGGTAAAGAAAATGCCAAACCTGGTCTGGTACCGATCATTCTGAACGAGTTTGCCAACACGTCTTCTGCCGGGGTGATCATTGCCTTGCATCGTACTGCACATGAAGTTGAAGATGGTGAATACGGCGTGTTGTGTTCATTTGGTGCGGGTTATTCAGTAGGTTCGATTCTGGTCCAAAAACGCGTGGCATAATCCGGAGTAGATAGGGAGCAGACAGCTTGCAGGTCAAACATGATGGGCAATGGATTAGACGCTTAAGTGCCTTATCCAAATTATATTTTACCCCTACCTTTTTAGGGGCTGAATATATTGATGCCAGTCGGCCTGCAATGTATGTCGGTAATCATTCCATGTACGGCATCTTTGATTCGCCGATGCTGATTGATTACCTCTATAACGAACATAAAGTGGCTGTGGTCAGCATTGCGGATCATAGCCATTTTTATGTGCCCTTATGGCGTGAAGCCGTGAAGAAGTTTGGGGCAGTTGATGGCATCCAGCATTATGTACGTGCTGTGATGCAGCAGGGTTATTCTATTCTGGTCTTTCCGGGAGGTGGACGCGAAGTACTCAAACGTCAGGGTGAACAGTATCAACTGATCTGGAAGCAACGCTACGGATTTTTAAAGCTGGCTCAGGAATTCAACTATGATATTGTCCCTTTTGCTGCGCTTGGTGGGGATGAAGTCTATGAGATTGGCTTTGATGCCAATAAGATCATCCAGCATAAATATTTTCAAAAACTCCTCAAAGTACCACAACTCAATAAATTATTACGTCAGGGCGATGTGATTCCATCTTTGCCTAAACGATTATTCCCAAAACGCCTGCCATTTTATTTTCAGTTTATGCCGCGACAATCGATTGCTCAGGTTCAGACTCAGGAAGAGCTGATTGCATTTCGACACAGCTTGCAGCAACATATTTATACCGGCTTGGCCGAGCTTAAGGCGCTACGTCAGCAAGACTAAAAAAGAAAAATTCTTCCTGTAAAATCTAGGCTATGATCTATTGAAATGTTCTATTTTTAGCAATGAGGATGCATGGACGGTTTTATAGTGCAAGTGATGCCATAATGTATTTTTAAGTGTTCACTGATTGGCGATCAAGGACTCAGCATGATCCAATATAAAAATAAGATGATTCTAAGATGACCGAGGTGTACGTATGGAACAGGAAAGCTTGGTAGCATCTTTAAGGTTATTGGCACAACAATGTTTACGGATTTCTCTGGAGCTCAACCAGCTTTATCTTGATCAGATGGCAATAATTGGTCATCTGAATGCACAAAATTTAATAAAAATTCAGCAGGATCAGCATCGGATTGAATTGCTGGATGGCCTGTTTTATATCCAGTTTTGTACTCCACGTGCATTAGACTCTGGAACTGCGCCTGCTTTGGTCGACAGTCATTTTTACTTCCAGAAGTACAAAGCAGAAGCGCTAGAGGAATTCTTTTTACAGGACATCTATTTCCTGACCGGGGATTTAAAACCGCAGCATTCGCTATATTTACGCGACAAAGCCAAACAGTTGCGTCAGCTTATCCTGGCTCAGGTTTATGCGTGGGTTAATGGCCCGGAACGGGTGTCCGAATTTTTGCGACAGATGTCGGTTGTTCAGGCTGAGATTATCGACCACCAGCTGATCAAGGCCGGGTTGTATACAACACCTATCATGCAAAACTTTGTTCAGAATGAACAAGAGATTCCACAGCAGATTCTTGAAAGCTTGCAACAGGCTTTTTCTTTGGAGTGCCTGCAGCAGGATGAATTCTTTTCGATCCAGTCATTGATGGATAGTCTGGATGAGTTCTGTTTTAGCGCCGCACAGTTTTTGCCTCCGGCGATGTTCCGGATTATGTCGCTGTCTTTTGAAGAGCGCTTTAATCTGCATGAATTGAAAGATCACACTGATGATATCTGTTTGCTATATCGGCATGCTGAGGAGCAAAGTAATCTGCTCGGTTTTGTCCGATTGATGAACCGGGACGTGTGGCATCGGGATGATTTATTATCCAAACGGAATTTCCTGGAAAATCATCCGTATTTATGGCAGAAAAAAGTAGCCCGATTGCCACTATTTGACTGTCATCGTGCCGTGAATTGGATCTTCAAGCAACCGGCCGAGGTACTGGACTGGATCAGTAATAATATCCAGCATAGCAGTGTGCGGGTCGCAGTAACGGCCCTAAGTTTTATAGACAGCCACCATATTCATCCACAGATTATTCTGGCGACTCTACAATATTTTCAATATGTCTCAGCGCGACTGTTTATTCATAGCATGCATGAATATGCAATCCAGCATGACTGGTTTCAGCATCAGTATAATCAGGCGGTGGTATTAAAAGGCACACGTCAATCAATTGAGGATCAACGGATTGCGATTAGTCCCTCAATTCTGTATCTGGACGAATGGATGGAGCTGCTGCGCAATGTGGTTAAAATGGATGATCAGCTGACTAAAAAGGTTTATCTGAACTTGAGCCGGATGATGCAGGCTTATATGCAGCATTTATATAAAATTACGGCGCATTTACCCGATGAGGTTCTGGTGTATATTCAGCCTCAAAGCCAGCAGAATCGTGATTTCTATAATGTTCTGCACCGCTATCGCATTCCTTTTACTGAGTTCAGGCAGCTGTTTTATTTGCAAAGCGGGCATGTACGTGAGTCGCTATTTGACAGTTATGTGCGTGACTATCTGGTAGAGTATTTTTCCAGCCATACAGAAATACCGAAAAATCTGAGCTGGACCAGTTTGTTTAATCAGGCGGTCGTCTGGCATGATCAGGTTCAAAAGCAGGAAATGATCGCCAAGCTGAAAAAACAGTTCGCACTGGTGAACTGGACACCAATCACTCAGGTTTCATTTTTACTGTATTTCAACTGGCGTTTTGAAGAACTTAAAACTTTGGATCGGATTTTAGAGGAATCTAAAATTTTCAGGAACTGTCTGGCGGCAAGCTATGCTCAGCAAATTTTGGAAGGGCAGTATGTGGCCTTTCGTATGTCTCATCCTGCTGTGCGCCTACCCTTGATCTTGGGGTGTCAATTAGTGAATGGACAGGTGATTTTTGATCAGCTGGAATATCCGAATAACCAGAAAGCAGAAGCTGAATACAGTAATATCGCCATGCATTTTATTAACTGGCTCAACTTGCAGGCCTGACAGTTCAATACAGCTTGTTTTCCTCCATGACGCTTAACTTTTCCGCTAAAAATCGTTAGGCTATAGCCGTTCTTTTACGGTATTGCTCTTATGAAACAGGAAACTGCCCTTAAGTTACTCAAAGCAGGAGAAAATGTCTTTTTAACCGGTTCTGCCGGTGCAGGAAAAACCTATACGCTGAATCAATATATTAATTATTTAAAGGCACGTAAGGTCGCCGTCGCGATTACCGCATCGACCGGTATTGCAGCCACACACATGAATGGTATGACTATTCATACCTGGGCAGGCATTGGCATTAAAGACTTTTTGTCTGAAGAAGACTTAAAGCGGATGAAAGAGCGCAAATACTTAAAAGAACATCTGGAAAATGCGCAAGTCCTGATTATTGACGAAATTTCAATGCTGCATGCCAAGCAGCTGAATCTGGTCAATCAGGTATTGAAATATTTCAAGGAAAGTGATGAAGCTTTCGGTGGTATTCAGGTGATTGTAGCAGGGGACTTTTTCCAGTTACCGCCAGTCGGTAAAAATGATGAGCGCAACCGCGACAAATTCTGCTTTATGTCGGATGCCTGGGTCGAAGCCAAGTTTCGCGTTTGCTACCTAACTGAGCAGCATCGTCAGGGCAATGATTATTTGAATGACATTCTGAATGCGATCCGTGCGCAGGCGATTAGCCATGAACACCGCACTGCTTTACAGGCCACGCGACATCAAGAAATTGGTGATACCTATACGCGCCTGTATACGCATAATATGGATGTGGACAGTATTAACTTTAAACATCTGAATGAAATTGACAATGATCCGCGCCAGTTTGATGCGCAGTGTGATGGCAATGAAAAGCTGATCGAGACTTTAAAATCGTCAGTGCGAGCGCCTGAAGCCTTAACCCTGAAAAAACATGCCAAAGTCATGTTTGTGAAAAACAACTTTGATATGGGTTATATCAACGGCAGTTTGGGCGAAGTGATCAGTTTTGAAGAAGATGATGAATATGGTGTGCTGCCTAAAGTCAAACTGACCGATGGCACTACATTGGTGGTTGAGCCTGAAACCTGGTCGGTAGACAATGAGGCCGGTAAAACCATTGCCAGTTTCCAGCAGATTCCATTGCGTCTGGCTTGGGCGATTACCATTCATAAATCACAAGGCATGACTTTGGAAGCCGCTGAAATTGATCTGAGTCATACCTTTGAAAAAGGCCAGGGCTATGTCGCCTTGTCCCGTTTAAAAAGCTTAAATGGCTTACGTTTAAAAGGCTTTAATGAACAGGCTTTGGAGCTCGATAGTCTGGCGATTAAAGCCGATCGCCGTTTTCAGGAACTTTCTGATGAAGCCGAAGCGAATTTCGAAAATGTCGATTTGACTGCGCAGCACAAAGCCTTTATCCGACATTGTGGCGGGACTTTGAATGAAGTTGAAATCCAGCGCAATGAGAAGAAAATTGCCAAGAATGCTGGAAAACAAAGCTATGCCACTGCAACGTTAGATGAAACGCGTGAACTGTTTGAAGAAGGCTATGAAATTGCCGATATCGCGACTGAACGTGGTTTGACTCCGGCAACCATCATCAATCATTTGGGACGTTTGCATAAAGAGCAGGGACTGGATATTTCAGTTGCCCATCCGGGTGAAGAGGTCGTGGAGCAGGTGCGCAAGATTTATAAACGCTTGACCAAGCGTCAAAATTCGGAACATTTTAATGATGACGGTTCTATTAAGCTGCGTCCGATTGTGGAATTGACTACGCCTAAAATGGCTTATGACCAGGTGCGTCTAGCACTACTATTTGTAGAGTAATCATCAAAATGATGTTTAAGAATTCTTAAGATGCACAGTTTATTCGTATACGGCACGCTTCGTCCGCAGCAACCCAATGCCCATGTGATGAACGGATTGGGGGAAGCTGGAAAGCCGGTTATATTCGTGGGCATTTGCAGCAGCGCGGTTGGGGTGCTGAGCTGGGCAGTCCGGGTATTCAGCTCAGTGATTCGGGAGAGACTGTTACCGGTTATGTATTCATATCCGAGAATCTCCCTAAATATTGGAATGAGCTGGATGTATTTGAAGGCGATGAATATCAACGTATTCCGGTTAAAGTATATTTGGAAAATGGTCAGATGGTAGAAAGTTTGGTCTATGCTTTGAAAGATTAGACTGGTAGGTGTCATTTATTGAATTTCTGATTTTTATCAGGTCACCGCTTTTAAAAATCATTCACTTTCCTTTGCTTGAATTTTGAAAGATCGAATTAATAAATATTCCGTTGATTTGATAGTATCTTCTGAGCAAGCCTGACGTACTGCGTTAGAGATTAGCGCAAGATAATCATCGGGCGATCTGCATATTTCCCGTTATATGATTATTTTTGAGAAATCTTTGCATACTGGTGAAGGGCGCTGATGATTTGAACATTATTGTGTACTAATCAATAAGGATAAAATCCCAGCCGCAATTAAAGGACCGACTGGAACACCGCGTAATACTGCTACACCTGCTACTGTGCCTAATAACAGTCCGGCCACTACATCTGGCTGAGTGGACATCAGCTTCACTCCACGTCCTCCCAGCCAAGCGACAAAGACCCCAATCGCGATTGCCAGCAAAGACTTCCAGCTCAGGAAAGATTTGAGAATACTTTCCCCTGAAATTTTGCCACTGGCAATTGGTGTCAGAACACCAATGGTCAGAATAATAATGCCGATATTTAAACCGTGCGCCTGCACATAAGGCAATAAACTGCTGAGAGGCGTGATTTTTAAAACAATTAACACCGCTGCAGCAATGGTGACGGCACTATTGTGACTGAAAATACCGCAAGCCAGTAAAACCAAAAGAACAATCAGATTCAAATCAAGTTGCGACATAAGCGGGAGAGAAAGAATGAAAAATAAAGCTATTGTAGAGCTTTTCAACGCATGATACCTAGAAAACAGCGTAAGAAACCAAATTCATGACTATTTCAGGATAGAATGCACAGGTCTTCACTCGATACAGGTATAAACAGATGCTATTGGAAAAAATGTTGCAGTCACAAGGTTTCGGCTCCCGCAAGCATTGTCAGCAACTGATTAAAAATGGTGCTGTTTCAATTCAAGATGAAGTGATTGACAATCCCAAACATAAACTGGATTTGAATCACTTAAATTTCGAGGTTTATGGGAAAAGTCAGACCTATCGGGAAAAAGTGTATATCGCCTTAAACAAACCACAGGGCTATGAATGTTCACATCAGGCGACACATCATTTTAGTGTGTTTGACCTGTTTGATGACATTCTGCTGAATCGGGGGATTCAGTGTGTGGGGCGTCTGGATCACGATACCACCGGACTGCTACTCCTGACTGATGATGGACAGTTCCTGCAAGCGCTCACCCATCCTAAAAAGCATGTCGCCAAAGTTTATCAGATGCAAACTGCGGATCCAGTCACGGATGAACAGATTCAGCAACTAGAACAAGGTGTCGAATTGAGAAATGAAAAAGGCATTTTTGCAGCTACTGAAGTGGCTCGTTTGGCTGAAAATCGTCTGCAAATGACCATTCATCAAGGTGTCTATCATCAGGTAAAACGCATGCTGGCTGCCGTAGGCAATAAAGTTGAACAGCTACATCGTGCACAGATTGGTGCTTTGGCCTTGCCTGAACTGGCTGAAGGGGAATGGCTGTATTTAAATGCTGAACAGGTGGCGCAGGCCAAATTCCGCTCGGAATAATAAATTTTTTATTCGCTTGAAATGTGATTAAAAAGTTCAGGACTTATTTCAGGAAACAGTGATAAGTCTGAAATTCATCATCCTTGATAAATCCCATGGATTCGTACAATTTATGCGATTGATAATTGTTTTTTTGGGTTTCCAGGGTGATTCTTAAGGCCTGTTCATGTTTGGCAAATAAAATCGCGGTATCAATCAGTTGTTTGGCTGCGCCCTGACGCCGAAAAACCGGGGTGATATAGACATCATCCAGAATATAATAGGTCGAGCAGGCCACCGAAGAAAAACCCAGATACAGGATAATAAAGCCGGTAAAAGTATCATCTTTGGTATTAATGAAAATGACGGTCTGTCCATCTTCAAAACGCTGTTTTAAAAATTGGTAAGAGAGTTCAGGATTGGAAGACGTACCATAAAACTGTCGATATTCATCAAATAATACCGCCAGCTGATTCAGGTCTGCTGACTGGGCGCGTCGTACGAGCATTGCATACTCCATGCTAATTTTTTATTGATTATCAGCATCAAGCATAGCGAAGTTTATGAGTGGCAGGCTTTAGAAATTGTTCGGAAATGCAACAATGTTAAATTTTGTCGCTTTCACCCAAAATGGCATTCAGCTCTTCAAATAAATCAAGATGATCATCATCCAATGCAATCTCCTGATCATCCAGCAGATTCAGGGCCGAACTGGAAAGCGCATTTTGCTCGGTTTTCGCTTCATTTTGTTTCAGCTTGCGCAGCCGGATCAGTTGTTCCAGATTGATATTCTGGTTTTCAATCGAGAAGGGGATGGATTTGGTAATCACCACCTGCTTGAAAAAAAGACGCACGGCCTGAGCTGGCGTAATCCCCAATTGCTTAAATACCGCAAAGGCTTGTTTCTTCTCTTGCGAGTCCAAGCGAATTTGATAAACTTCAGTTTTTCTCATAATATTTTTAAAGCTTTAAATTACTTAACTTTTCGCCTTTATTCTAATCAATTACGTTTGAAATTCAATCTTAAAGCGACCGATTTTAGAAAATAATCTGTAATGACAAGAGATTTACAGTGTCAATTCAAGGTGCGAGCTGAAATTCATGCTTTTCTGCGTGATCGGATCGACAAATTGAATATGTTTGGCCAATAAACTTAAAGGTGCTGAAAAATCATCTTCCGCTTTATGCGCTACTTGGGGGTAAAAGGGATCGTGCTGAATCGGAATACCCAGATGATTCAAGTGCACCCGTAATTGGTGCTGTTTGCCAGTATGCGGTTTCAGCTCATATTTAGCCCATTCTGTATTATGTTTCAGCAGGTCAATCACCGTCTCGCTATTCGGCGTTCCGTCTAGCACGTGCATGGTATAAAAGGGCTGTCCCTTTTCCATTCTTAATCGCGTGATCAATGGAAATTTTAAATCAGGGTGATAGGCCGCAATCGCATGATAGGTTTTCTGAACCTGACGTGTGGCAAACATCTGCTGATAGATTCCACGCGATTCCACGCATTTGGAAATCAGGACCACACCTGCCGTTTCACGATCCAGCCGGTGAATGGGCGTTAAATGCTCATTGCCGGTTTGTTTTTTAAGCCGAACCAATAGCGTTTCCTGCACATATTGTCCGGTCGGACTCATAGTCAAAAAATGCGGTTTATCGACCACCATGAAATGCTCATTTTCAAATAAAATCTGATGTTGAAAAGGAACATGCACTTCATGTGCCAAAAAGCGATAATAGTAACAATGGCTATTAGCCTGAAATGGACTTTCTGTGGTTAATTGATTGCCCTGAGCATCATAGACCAGACCTTCGTTGAAACGGGACTGCCATTCATCTGCTGTGATATGCGCGAATTGTGTGCATAAATAAGCAAAAACTGTCAGGGACGCATCCGGACTGGCTGGCAAAAATACTTTACTGGCACTGACCCCATTGAGCATGGGCGGGTTAAATTCAACAGTTGGTTGCATGGCAGGCAGATTAACCTCTTAAGGAACAGATGCTGTGAAAAAATACAGTTTCTCACACGGGTGAATAGGCTTTTAAAGCGTGGCGATGCTATCATATTTATTCTTTTGCATCATGTCGTGAGTAATATGCCTTATTCATTTAATGTCACTTTAAATCATGAAGACGATACCCAAAAACTAGCCAAGGTTCTGGCGGAGAATTTCCCTGCGGGGGTCGTGTATCTGATTGGTGACCTAGGGGCAGGAAAAACGACGTTAACACGTTATTATTTGCAACAGCTGGGTCATAAAGGTTCAGTGAAAAGTCCAACTTATACACTGGTCGAACCCTATCAAATTAATGGTCAGGATATTTTTCATTTTGACTTGTATCGTCTGAATGATCCGTATGAACTGGAACTGATGGGCATCCGGGATTACCTGGAAACACCGAATGCGCTATTTTTATTTGAATGGCCATCTAAAGGTGGTGATGAAATTCCGCAAGCTGACCTGATTATTGAAATTTTAAAATCTGAAGATGAACTTACCCGTACTGCAAGCCTGATTTCATCGAATCTTGCTTTACGAGAGGCTCTGGAGCGTCAATTTTCACATGTCGAATGATTTAAGTCTGCGCCGTATTCGTGCCCTTGATCCTGCACTTGCCAACCAGATTGCCGCAGGTGAGGTGATTGAACGTCCGGCTTCTGTGGTCAAGGAGTTACTGGAAAACTCGATTGATGCGGGGGCGACAGAGCTGATCATTCGGGTCGAACAGGGCGGCAGTACTTTAATTGAAATCATCGACAATGGACGCGGAATTCATCATGAGGATTTACCGCTGGCCGTGATGCGTCATGCCACCAGCAAAATCCAGAGTGCTGATGAGCTGTATGCAATCAGCAGTCTGGGCTTTCGTGGCGAGGCACTGGCGTCGATAGCAGCAGTTTCACGCCTGACCATGATCAGCAGTCAAAGTGACGAGGGCATCGGTTATCAGGTCGAAGTCAATGGTACGGCTTTTGATCATCAGGAAATTCAGGCTGTTGCAGCCTCGAAAGGGACGCATATCCGGGTTCAGGATTTGTTTTTTAATGTGCCTGCACGGCGTAAATTCCTGAAAAAACCGGGCACTGAATTTGGTCATATTGAAGAAATTGTACGCCGTATGGCACTGACGCATTTTGATATCCGGTTTGTGCTAGAACATAATGAAAGCATCAAGCTGAATTTACCCGTGGCGGATAGCGGCGCTTTGCGTTTCCAGCGCGTTCAACAGCTACTTGGCCGCCAGTTTACTGAAAATGCCTACTGGATAGATGCAGACAGTATCAATATGCGTTTATCTGGCTGGCTCGGTCATCCTTCGGATGCGCGTGCACAGGCGGATCTACAATATGTCTATGTGAATGGCCGGATTGTCAAAGACAAAACCATTTCCCATGCCTTGCGTATGGCCTATGACGGCATCTTGCATGGCCATCAGCATGCGGCTTATTTACTGTTTTTAGAAGTTGATCCGGAAAATGTTGATGTGAACGTCCATCCGACCAAGCATGAAATTCGCTTCCTGAATCAACGTGAAGTACATGAGTTTGTGCGGCATTATGCCAAGGAAACGCTGGCACAATTCCAGACCGCAACTGCAGATTTAGCCGAGGCAATGAAACAGGATGAGCAGCCTGGCTTGACGGCCCCGCAACCGCGTTATCAGGAACAGTTTAGCCTGCATCAGACTGCGCATTCTCAGCCACAGGTGGTGAGAACGACATCTGCCTTAAGTGAAAATGAAACTTCAGATGTGCTGACCGATTTTGCATCTTCAGGTCCACAAACAGTGCATTATTCCCAAGATTACCGTAAATCTTATTCTGGTTCACAGCAGCTGAATAATGCCTTGCAAAGTTATTTAGCACCGCTCAGAGAAAGTTCGGAAACCGAAATATTCAGCCCTGAGCAGTCTTTTCAGACACATGTGAACACCAAAGTTGATGAGCATCCCTTAGGTATTGCAATTGCCCAGTTACACGGCATTTATATTCTGGCGCAAAATACCGAAGGTCTGATTATTGTGGATATGCATGCGGCGCATGAGCGTATTGTCTTGCAGCAAATGAAATCGGCCTGGGATAAACCTGAATTCTGGACCTCACAACAATTGCTGATTCCAAAGGTCGTAAACATTAGCCGGATGCAGGCCATGCGGGTTGAAGAGCTGAAAGAGCAGTTGGCGCGTTTGGGTCTGGAAATTGATCAGTATGGTGATGAACAAATCATTGTACGTGGGGTGCCGGCTATTCTACACAAGGCCGATTTCGATGCCCTGATTCCTGAATTATTGAATGATTTAGATCCGGGGGATCAGGCACAAAGTCTATTGCAGAAGCGTGACCAGATTCTGGCAGGCATGGCCTGTCATGGTGCAGTGCGAGCGCATCGTATCCTGAGTTTGTCGGAAATGAATGCTTTATTACGTCAGATGGAACAAACCGAATTTGCCAGTCAATGTAATCATGGCCGTCCGACTTGGCGCGCCTTTCCATTGGCTCAACTAGATAAACTTTTTGCTCGAGGAGAGTAGTTTTACATGTCCAATCAATTGCCGGTCATCAATTTAATGGGGCCAACTGCAAGTGGTAAAACCGCTTTGGCATGTGAACTGTATGAGCAAGGGAAATTTGAGCTGATTTCAGTCGATTCTGCGCTAGTTTATCGGGGAATGGACATTGGTACAGCCAAGCCCTCCAAAGAAGAACTGGCGCGCTATCCGCATCATCTGATTGATATTATCAGTCCACTTGAAGTGTATTCTGCAGCCAACTTTGTCGAAGATGCTTGCCGCCTGATTGATGATATTCATGCACGTGGTAAAACCCCGATTCTGGTTGGCGGAACCATGCTGTATTTTAAGGCCTTACTTGAAGGCTTGTCAGATAATTTACCAAGTGCAGACTATGCTATCCGGGCTGAGATTGAGGCGAAAGGTGAGCGGGAGGGTTGGGAAGCGGTTTATGAAGAATTATGTGCAGTCGATCCGATTGCCGGTGAAAAATTCAAGGTCAGCGACAAGCAGCGCATTATTCGGGCCTTGGAAGTTTTTAAATTGACTGGTGAGCCGATTACAAAACTACAGGCAGAACAACCTAAAAACTTACCATATCGTTACAGTTTCCATAATTATGCGTTGATGCCAGATCGGTTAGAATTACATGGGCGTATTGAACAACGTCTGGAAATTATGTGGAAAAGCGGTTTTTTAAATGAAGTTGTGAATTTAATTGAAAAATACGATTTTAATGAAAATTTACCTTCCATGCGTTCAGTGGGTTATCGTCAGGCTATAGAATTCTTAAAAAATGCTGATAAAACCAAGGAAAAGCAACGGGAAATGGAGGATAAAGCTTTATTTGCGACACGACAACTTGCAAAACGTCAATATACGTGGTTAAGGTCTTTGCAAGAAAAGCATAAATTTACAACATATTTTACGCTACAGCAGGCTCAAGAAGACTTGCGAAACTGTCACGGATAAAGCAAAATTTAGGGACTATCTTTTTTATAATTTTTAATTGAAAAATAGAGATAGTTTTTGCGCTGATTTTTAATTTTTTTGGAGTTATAACATGTCTAAAGGTCAAACTTTACAAGATCCATTCTTGAATTCTCTCCGTAAGGAACGTATCCCAGTATCTATCTTCCTGGTAAACGGTATTAAATTACAAGGTCATATCGAATCTTTTGACCAATACGTGGTTTTATTAAAAAATACAGTAAGCCAAATGGTTTATAAGCATGCAATTTCAACTGTAGTACCTGCACGTAATCCACGTCCTGCTGGCGCGCCTGCTGGTCCACAAGGTGCGGGCTTCGGTGGTCAAGGTGCTGCAGGTGGCTTTGGTGGCGGTCAAGGTGCTGGCGGCTTCGGTGGTCAAGGTGGTTTTGGCGGTCAAGGCGGCGGCTTCGGTGGTCAAGGTGGCTTCGGCGGTCAAGGCGGTGGCTTTGGTGGTCAAGGCGGCTTCGGTGGTCAAGGTGCCGGCTTCGGTGGTCAAGGTGGCTTCGGTGGTCAAGGTGCTGGCTTTGGTGGTCAAGGCACTGGTTTTGACAACGACACTAAATTTGAAGACTCTTCAGACGATGAAAACAATCGTTAATCGAGTTTGAAAATTAAAAAACCTCTCTATATGAGAGGTTTTTTTATATCTGTACGTTTTAAGTTTTTTAAATAAAAAGCCAACGAGATGTCGTTGGCTTTTTAGGATTATGGTAAGGCTTAACGGTTACGTTTAGGATCCAGTTGAGGATCTTTGATTTCTACATAAGCATTATTGCGCGTTTCACGTAACCAGCTATCTAATTCGGCATCAAATTGACGTTCACCGAGCAATTGGCGAGCCATACGTTCCTGATATTCCTGTGTCATATCTTGTTGGCGTGTTTCACTCACTTGCAGAATATGCCAGCCAAACTGGGATTGAAATGGTTTACTGAACTGACCTACTGGGGTGCTTTTCATCTGCTGTTCAAATTCAGGTACCATTACCCCTGGGCTAACCCAGCCAAGACTTCCACCATCACGAGCCGAGCCAGTATCATTGGAGAACGTTGAAGCTAAAACAGTAAAATCTTCACCTTGTTTGAGGCGGTTATACAGACTATCAATCATTTGTTTGGCATTTTCAGGACTGACCACTTCAGACGGTTGAATCAGAATGTGTCGTGTTAAATATTGCGGAACAAGGGCTTTCTGTTCGCCACCTTTACGTTCCAAGAGCTTCAGAACATGTACACCATCAGCGACAGGAATCAGTTCAGAAGTTTGACCTGGTTGCAGGGTAGTCACGCGTGCAGCCAGTTCTGCTGGAATTTCTGACAGGTTTCTCACACCCATATCAGCAGCTTCGACTTTAACGCCGCCAGTGCTGTACTTTTTGCCGATCGCCTGAATGTCATTGCTGCTATTTAATTCTTGCTTTACCTGTGTTGCAATTTGTTCAGCATTTTCACCGCTTACCCGTAAATGCAGTACATGGACCTGACTGCCAAGCAAAGCTTGACCTTGCGGGGTATTTAGGAAGTTTTTAACATCTTGATCTGTAATTTGAATACGTGAAGTCACGATTTGTTGACGTAAACGATTCAGTGCTAAATCTTCAGCAATACGGTTGCGTAAAGAAGCATAGGTATTCGGCGCCATGGCATCCAGTTTCTGCTGGAATGCTTCCAGACTCGGTGAACCAGAATCACGGGCAACTTTCAGGACGGCTTCATTTAAAGCTTTTTCATCTGGACGAATGTTATAACGTTTAACTTGTTCAAGCTGTGCCTGACGAATAATCAGTTGCTCTAAAGCTTGTTGCTCAAGATATTGTTGTGGTGGAACTGCCTTTTTCTGTTTTTGCAGCTGATGTGAGATTTCGGCTACACCTTGAGCCAGGTCACTACGTAGAATGATACTATTGTCGACTACAGCTACAACTTCATCTTTAGGTTGGGCAACAGCAAAAGTCGTCATCGCTGAAGAAAGGCATAGCGCAAGTGCGGTTGCTTTAAAAATTTGTTTTAACTGTTTTGTCTTCATTAACGTTCTGTCCAAGTTTGATTGATATTGTTAAAACCTAGAATACGATTTTCTAGTAATGAGGTGAGTTTGCTGCTTAACCCACCTAAGCCTTTCAGGCTGACTTCGGCCATAATGGCGCGTTTGGCTTTGACGCTTGAATCATTAACGTCGTCTAAGTCATTGTAATATGAGCGACCGTAAACAGAAACTCCCCAACAGCATGACTCATAGTTCACGCCAAGTAAATATTCCCGTGCGACACTATTGTCGAGGTCAAACTGGGCATGTCCAACCAGACGCCAGTTGTTGGCAATCGGCTGGATAAATGAACCCACCACATGATCATAGCTCTTTTGACGGTTCGGAATATCTTTGCGATAGAAATAGCCTAGGTTATAAAGATTGCCTTGCTCACCGGTATAATAAACCTGCAAATCTCGTTGGGCATTCGATCCATTCGACATCCAGCTTGAGTTCAGATTAACGTGAACATTATTTGACAGCTGGCTGGTCAGTTGAATTACAGGGCCAGTATGACTTTCACGGTCGAATTCATCTGCATCATTTTCCAACGTTACACGGCGATCTTCAAAGAAAAAGCTCTGTCCAACGCTGGCACGCAGGCGCTCCAGACCTTCTTCATTAAATAGGCTATAGCTCAGACCTAAGGAGGCAAAGTTATTGTCTTCCAGGCGGTCATTACCATAAAAGCGACGCGCACTGAAAAGTTGATCATAATTAATCGAAGCGACGACTGAATCAAAGTTTGGCTGATTCTGCTGGTTCTCATAAGGTGAATACGCATAGAACAGACGAGGCGTTAAGGTCTGTAGATACGTACCTTCTTTTTCAAAAATTAAGCCGGTGTCCAGCGTGAATTGTGGCACCACAATTGAATTATTTTCACTAGACGCGCTACGGCTTTGGGTTTTTTCATCATAGAAAGTATTGATGTTGCGTACAGTCGCCTGAGGAATGAAGAATGACCACGGGGTAAAATGATTATAACGCACGGAAAAGTCATTATAGATCCGTGTACCACTTGGCTGATATACCTTCTCACCCGTTGGATCAGTATCGGCGAAATTTCTCAGGTCTTTCTGGAAATAAGCCGTATCGTTATTAAATTCAAGCTGTAATCCCAATGGATTGCCAGTTTTGTAATTGACTAAAAGCTGCGGCAGACGTGCATAAGGACGGTCTTCATCCAGTACAGTTGGATCTAGGGTCTGGAAATCTTCAACTTTGAATTGTGCCTTTAAGCCAGGAATACCATTTTTGTAATTGACTTCCCAGGCACGGCGTAAGTTCAGGTCAGTTTTAGAGTTCGGGTTGTTATCCAGATCGGCAAAGTAATCTTTGTCTGAAGCGTAGTTATATTCAAGGTTGGTGGAAAGCTGATTATTGATCTGCCAATTATGTAAAAAATGCAGGCTTTTACGATCTTCATCGCTATAGCTTTCATCGGAAGGCAGATAACCTCCCCAAATACGGCCTTCACCATAATTTTCAGTCAGATAGCGAAACTCACCGTCTAACATCACACCACGATCGCCAATATAACGCGGCGTAATTGTCGCATCATATTGCGGTGCCAAATTCAGGTAAACCGGAACACCCAGTTCCAGACCACCATCATTGGTAAAGCCAAATGTCGGCGTCAGAATACCGGTAGTGCGGCGGTCATCAATCGGGAAGTTGAAATAGGGAACTGCCAAGACCGGAACATCTTTAACATACAACTTGGTATTGCGGGTTTCACCACGTCCGGTTTCCTGGTTCAGCTTGATCTTTTCTGCTTGGATTTTCCAGGTTGGTTTTTGCTCAGGTGGACAGGTGGTATAGGTCGCATTTTCCAGTTCTACTGTCTCGGTCGAGGTTCTGGCGATCTTTTCTGCCCGACCATGCGCATGTTGCTGCTCGGCAATATAGAAGCTGTTATTTAGGTCGCCTTCTTGGGTCTTTAAATTATAATTAATATCATCACTTTGCGAGAGCAGGCCACCCTGAGCAAGTTGTACACGACCTTCTGCTTTGGCATAGGTTTGGGTTTGATCAATCGTTACGCGTTCAGCACGAATCTGGCGACCTTGCTGGTCAATGATGACATTGCCTTCTAAATAAGAGTCACCTGCTGGATTGTAGTGACCATAATCTGCAGTAATGGTGGATGTAGCCTGATCTGGCGCAACGGTTGCTGCATCTGGAGCAATCGGGGTCACCCAGGTGCCTTCACAATAAGCTGAACTTAAGTATTTTTCCTGCCGCTGCTGTGCCTCAGCTGAGGATTTGTCGACATAGTATTGCGAAAAGAATGCTTCACCTGGATAGGTCTCATTTATGCGCTGTTTGAGTTGTTCTGCATTTACATCGGACGAGACATTTGATGCAGCATAGCCGGAGGCTGAGCTGCCACATAAAAGGGTTAAGATCGCAGTCGCTAGAGGATTTATTTTAAAGTGATGCTTCATTTGTCTCATTAACCAATCATGCTTTTATCGCAATTAATTATTGTCGCATCATAGAGAAAAAGTTGATAAGTAGCTACACTTAGCACTTTAAAAACTCAGCCTGTATTAGAATTAATTGCAAATGAATACACAACGCGAACAATTGATACAATCTTGGATTGCCTCTGTACTCGGTTCAGATCAATTTGAAACTCATTTTTTAGCAGGTGATGCCAGCTTCCGTCGTTATGCACGAATCAAACTGAATAATAAAACATTTATGCTGATGGATGCACCACCAGAAAAAGAAGATTGTGTGCCTTTTGTGACGATAGATGAGTTTTTTGATGCACATGGCGTGCGTGTTCCACATATCGTGGCAAAAGACCTAGAAAATGGCTTTTTACTCCTCGAAGACTTGGGGGATGTGCTGCTGTCGAATCTGCTGAATGATGAGACTGTAGATGCCTATTATGAGCAAAGCTTTAAGCAGCTGATTCAGCTGCAATCGATTGCTGGAGAAGGGCATTTCCCGGCATATTCTTATGAAAAACTGATCTCAGAAATGGAATTGCTGACTGACTGGATGTTGCCAGCGTTAAAGGTTCAACCGACTGAATCAGAAAGCGCCTTGATCAAACGCACTTTTGCGATTCTGGCCAATGCCGCTTTGGCACAGCCACAGGTAATTGTACATCGGGACTTTCATAGCCGTAACCTGATGAAAATCGACAATGAAACCGAACTCGGTGTGATTGATTTTCAGGATGCCGTGATTGGTGCAGATACTTATGACCTGATCTCGATTACCCGTGATGCCTATGTACAGTGGAATGCCGACCGTGTGTATCGCTGGTTCAAAACTTTCTATAATCTGTTGCCAGTTTCTGCCAAAGAAGATCGTGATTTTGAACAGTTCAAGAAAGATGCCGACATGATGGCGATTCAGCGTCATATCAAGATCCTCGGTATTTTTGTGCGCTTATTTGAGCGTGATGGCAAGTCAGGTTATCTCAAGGACTTGCCACGTGTGATGTGGTATCTGCTTGAAGAATCTAAGGCTTATGCAGAACTAGAGCCATTCATGCAGTTTATGCGTGACAGAGTGATGCCTGCATTTGAAGCTAAATATGGCTCATATGAGGTGGCTGCCTGAATGAAAGCGATGATTTTGGCCGCAGGACTCGGTAATCGTATGCAGCCGCTAACGCTGCATACGCCAAAGCCTTTGCTGGAAGTTGGGGGCAAGCCCTTAATTGTCTGGCATATAGAGAAACTGGCTGCGATCGGTGTTACTGAAATTGTCATCAATACGGCTTGGCTCGGTGAAAAACTCGCAGAAGCTTTGGGCGATGGTTCACGATTTGGCATCAACATCCTTTGGTCACATGAGGGTGAAGGTCTGGAAACCGCTGGAGGAATCATTAATGCCTTGCCGCTACTCGGTGATGAACCTTTTATTCTGTTAAATGGTGATGTCTGGACCACGATGGATTTTGCTCCTTTACTGGATATTGATCTAAAGGATAATTTGGCGCATCTCGTACTTGTGCAGAACCCTGAACAACATCCTGAAGGTGATTTTACGCTTGCAGCCGGGAAAGCTTATACCTTTGATCAGCAAGTCGAAGGTGAAAACCTGACTTTTAGTGGTGTATCCGTGCTTGATCCAAAGATGTTCCAAGGCTTAGAGACTGGCAAGCGTCCTTTAGCGCCATTGCTAAAAGCGGCAATGCAGAATCAGCAGGTTGCCGCTTCTAAATTGGTAGGCATTTGGGTTGATGTGGGAACCCCGGAGCGTTTAACGGCACTGGATACAGCGATCCATGAAGGGAAGTTTGCTTAAGTGAATATTCGCTAAGCACTGCCTACTGTGCCAATATAGAGAAAACGGTATACTTCCACCTAACTTTTTCGAGCGTAGATTGTTTATGCACATGTTTTTTCAAGAACTAAAGCAGGGTAGCCAGGCTTTGGGTTTAGAGCTATCTGATGAAGCTTTAAATTTATTACTCAAGTATCAGGATGCTTTGGTGTTGTGGAACAAAGCATACAATTTGACTGCAATCCGTGATCCTAAAGAAATGCTGGTCAAGCATCTGCTCGACAGTTTAAGTATTTTAAAGGACTTGCCTGTAGGCAGACTGCTGGATATCGGTACAGGTGGCGGTATGCCGGGCATGATCATTGCTTTATGTCAGCCTGAGCGTGAATGTGTATTACTGGATTCTAACGGTAAAAAAATTCGTTTCCTCAAGCAGTTTATTGCTGACCTGAAACTTAAAAATGTTATTGCCGTGCAAACGCGTGTAGAAAACGAAGACAGCATCAATGAGCTGGGTCAATTTGATGTGATTACCAGTCGTGCCTTTGCATCATTAACAGACTTTGTCGATGCTTCTAAGCCATATATGCACGAACAAACGATTATTGCCTCAATGAAAGGCTTAATTCCTGAAGATGAAGTTGCTACTTTAAAAAATGAATTTAGTTGTGAGATTATTGAACTTAAAGTTCCGCGCTTAGACGAACAGCGTCATTTACTTCTATTAAAACGTATTTAAGATTTTTAAAGGGATTGGGGGCAACATGGCACAAATTATTGCGATTGCAAACCAAAAAGGTGGTGTAGGTAAAACCACAACCGCAGTAAATTTGGCGGCATCTTTAGCTGTGTTAAAAAAACGTGTTTTGCTGGTCGATATGGATTCGCAAGGTAATGCGACCATGGGGTCTGGCATTCAGAAGAATGACCTGCTGTATTCGGTTACCGATGTGTTGCTGGGTGAAGTGCCGATTGAAACGGCGATATCTAAGGCGGAAGTCGGTTACAAGGTACTTGGGGCAAACCGTGATCTGGCTGGGGTTGAGTTGGCGATTGCAGAGCAGGAAGGGCGCGAGTTCATTTTACGGGATGCATTGCAGGAAATTGAATCCTCATTTGATTATATTATTGTTGATTGTGCACCGAGTCTTAGCCTGATTACTGTCAATGCTTTGGCAGCCGTGGATGGTGTGCTGATTCCAATGCAGTGTGAATATTATGCACTGGAAGGTCTGGCGGATTTAACCCAAACCATCGATCGGATTCAGCAAGCATTGAATCCGGACCTGCAAATTGTCGGTGTATTACGCACCATGTACGATGCACGTAATGCCTTGACTCGTGATGTCTCTGAAGAATTAGAACAATATTTCGGTAAAAAACTGTATGAAACCGTAATTCCACGAAATATTCGTCTGGCTGAAGCGCCAGCACACGGTTTGCCGGTGATTTATTTTGAAAAAAGCTCAAAGGGTGCAGTTGCTTACTTAAATCTGGCAGCTGAAGTATTAAAGAAAAGCAAAGTGAAAAAAGGAAGTAAAGCATGACCGTCAAGAAACGTGGACTCGCTAAAGGTCGTGGCTTGGATGCCTTGCTGGGATCAATTCAAAAAGAAAAATTACAACTCGAAGCCCAAGGCATTGATCATGGTCAGCTAAAACAGATCGATGTAAACTTGCTCAAGCGCGGTGAATACCAGCCACGCCGTTATATTAACGAGCAGGATTTGCAAGAACTGGCGGCATCGATTGAAAAGCATGGCATCATGCAGCCCATCGTGATCCGTCCGGTTGATGATGAACGCTATCCGTATGAAATTATTGCGGGTGAGCGTCGCTGGCGTGCGGCACAGTTAGCGGGTTTGACCGAGGTTCCTGCGATTGTACGTGATCTGAATGATCAGGTTGCGATTGCACTGGCCTTGATTGAAAACATCCAGCGTCAGGATCTGAATCCGATTGATCAGGCGATGGCCTTGCAGCGTTTTCATGAAGAATTTGGCCTAAGCCATCAGGAAATTGCCGATACCGTGGGTAAAGCGCGTACGACAGTGAGTAACCTACTTCGCCTGCTTAGCCTGGCAGAAGAAGTGAAAGACTTTATGCAGCAAGGTTTGCTGGATATGGGGCATGCACGTGCGATCTTAACCTTAAAAGCTAAAGATCAGCTCAAAGTTGCAGATATCGTAATTGAAAAAAGTCTGTCTGTTCGTCAAACCGAGCAGTTAGTCCGTGATTTCAATACACCTAAACAAGAAAAAGTAAAAGAAGCTGTAGCACCGGATATTCAGCAATTGACTCAGCGCCTTTCAGAGCGTTTCAGTGCAGATGTTAAAATTGACTATAACAAGCAAGGTAAAGGGAAACTGGTTATTAGCTATCACTCTTTAGAAGAGCTGGATGGCATTCTTTCTATTTTAGAAGATGAATAATTTATATATTTTTTTTATTGGGGAATAAATTAGATGTGGGAATTGGTTAAAGCAGGTGGTTGGCTCATGCTGCCCCTGGTCTTGTGTTCTATCTTCATGCTGGCGATTTCGATCGAGCGCCTGATCCGCCTGAAAAAGAACGTAGTACTTCCGTCGATCCTGTTGATGGGGCCTTCGCAAAATACAGCACAAGTCATGCAAAAAATGAATCAAAGTGCGGCCTTAAAGCAAAGCACTTTGGGCCGGGTATTGGCTGCGGGCTATACTAGTAAGCCGCAGGGTGAGCAGTATGCTCGCGCGCAGATGGAAGTGGTGGCGTCACAGGAAATCGGTTATCTGGAAAAAAATATTAATTTTCTGGGCACGTTGAGTGCAGTTGCGCCTTTACTCGGTTTGTTGGGGACCGTACTTGGGATTATTGAGTCTTTCCTGATGATCGATGTGGGAACTGGAAGTGATCCGGTCTTGATGATGCCCGGTATTTCTAAGGCTTTAATTACCACGGCAGCCGGTATGCTGATTGCAATTCCTGCACTGTTTGCGCACCGTTATTTTCAGCGTCTTGTTCAGGAATATGTGGCTGAACTTGAGCAGCAAGCGACTTTGTTTCATGCGGATCTTTTTTATCGCAATCATGCAGACATAGACCAAGACATGCAAAAAGCCAGCTAGGAGGCGGATGATGAAATTCAAACGCAACCAGGTGGAAGATGTGCATATTAATCTGACACCAATGATTGACTGTCTGCTGTTTATTCTGGTCTTTTTGCTTTTGTCGACGACTTTTAGTCAAATGAGCCGAATGAATCTAACCTTGCCTGACGCGCAAGGGGTACCGCCTAAAAGCTATGATCAGAAAGTTGAAGTGATTGTGGATGCTAATGGTCATTATGCAGTCAATGGTCAATCCTTGGCCAGCAAGGAAGTTGCGGATTTAAATACTGCAATTAAACAGATTTCAAATGAACGCCGTGATTTAATGTTTGTCATCGCAGCTGACGCAAAAGCCAGTCATCAGGACGTGATTCGTGTCATGGATGTGGCCGGGCAGCTCGGCTTTGTGAATATCAATATCAGTACCAAAGTACCTACCCGAGGTTATTAGTGAAGCACGATTTTAAGGTCTATCTTCGCCTTTTAAGTTATTTAAAACCATTTTGGGGCATCGCATTACTTGTCCTGGTAGGTTTTTCTATTAATGCGGCCACAGAAGTTTCTGTCGCCAAATTGCTGGAATATATTATTGAGGCGATTCAAAATAAAGACCAGAGTTTCACTTCACTTTTCCCGTTTTTAGTGGTCATACTCATGTTCTTCCGGGGCCTGGGTTTATTCATGGGTGGATATTTTACTGCGGTAATTTCCCGGAATCTGGTATTTAATATCCGTCAGGAAGTTTTTGCAAAATTGCTGCGTTTACCGTCCCAGTATTATCTGGACAATACCAGCGGGCATATTACTGCCAAAATTATGTATAACGTTGAACAGTTGACGGCTGCTTCAACTGAAGCTTTAAGAACCTTGTTGCAACAAGGTTTGATCACTCTGGCATTATTAGGCTACCTGTTGTATACCAACTGGCGTCTGACCATGTGTATCCTGATTTTTGCGCCAGTCATTGGCTTTATTATCAGTAAAGCTGCAAGACGGATGCGTAAATTATCGCAGCAAGTACAAGACACCATGGGTGATGTAAACCATGTGGTGCAGGAAACGGTGAATGCCAACCTGATCGTCAAGGGTTTTGGCGGGCAAAGTTCTGAGCAGGAACGCTTTAAACAGAACTCGCTTGAAAACTTGCGTCGTGGCTTGAAAATGGTCGCTGTGCAACAGTTGAATAGTCCTGTCGTGCAGTTGATCATGTCCATTTCACTGAGTATCGTGATGTTTATTGCCTTGCGCCCACAAATCTTGGGTGACACCTCTGCGGGTGAATTTGTCGCTTATATTACTGCGGCGGGTATGCTGGCAAGACCGATCAAAGCCTTGACGGATATCAATGAAAAAATTCAACGTGGTATGGCTGCGGCTCATTCGGTATTTGAATTGCTGGATATGCCTGAAGAAAAAAATACCGGGACTTTAACGGATAGCCTGAAAGGCGATATCGAGTTTAAAGATGTCAACTTGATTTATGATGATGGTCATCATGCCATTCATGATTTTAATTTAAAGGTGAAGGCCGGTGAAACAGTGGCGCTGGTCGGTCGTTCTGGGGCCGGTAAAAGCTCGCTGGTGAATCTACTGGTGCGTTATCAGGATGCGACTTCTGGGCAGATCCTGCTGGATCAGAAACCGATTGAAGATTTTGAAATTACCGCATTACGAACCCAGATTGCCATGGTGAACCAACAAGTAGTACTGTTTAACCGAACCGTGCGGGAAAATATTGCTTATGGTCAGCTCGAAGGTGCTTCCGATGAAGATATTATCGCGGCAGCAAAGGCAGCCTATGCGCATGATTTTATTATGGCACTACCGCAAGGTTATAATACTCAGCTGGGTGCTCAGGGTTTAAACCTGTCTGGTGGCCAGCGTCAGCGCATCGCGATCGCACGCGCAATTTTGAAAAATGCCTCTATCCTGATTCTGGATGAAGCGACCAGTGCGCTGGATAACGAGTCGGAATACTTTATTCAGCGTGCCTTTGATAAAGCCATGCAGGACCGTACGACCATCGTAATTGCACATCGTCTATCGACGATTGAAAACGCGGATCGTATTGTGGTTATGGATCAGGGCCGTATTGTTGAGCAGGGCAGTCATGCCGAACTGATTGCGCTACATGGTGCTTATTATCAGTTGCATCAGCGTAACTTTGAGGAACAGTAACTCATGGCATTAGCACAAATCATTCAGGATGCTTGGAATGCACAGGCAAAGTGGCTGGTGGTGCTGCGTCCTTTGTCATGGTTGTATCGCCTGGGTTTTGTCAGCAATCACTGGCTTTATCAAAAAGGCATTAAAAAAAGTTATAGTGCACCAATTCCCGTTATGGTAATTGGTAACATCACAGTCGGTGGTAGCGGTAAAACACCTTTGTTGATTCATCTGGTGGATTATTTAACCGAGAAAAATGTTCGGGTAGGCGTGATCAGTCGAGGCTATGGCGGCCAAGGTCCATTTCCTGCCTATGTCGACTTTAATACCTTGCCGGAGATTGTCGGAGATGAGCCTGCCTTGATTGTGCAGGCAACAGGTGTGCCGATGGCAGTTGGTCCCAACCGGCAGAAAAGTATTGAACTCTTATTGCAGAAACATGAGCTGGATATGATTATCTGTGATGATGGCCTGCAGCATTGGGCCTTGAATCGCCAGATTGAGTGGATTGTGCTGGATAATAATCGCGGTCTGGGTAATCAGAAACTGCTTCCAGAAGGTTATCTACGTGAACCAGTGACCCGTTTGAAAACGGGAACCGTAATTGAGCATTCGGCTAACCCAAGCTCTGAACTGCATATGCATCTGGCTGCATCACAGCCTTATTTGCTTAATCAGGACAACAATAAAATCTTTGATCCTCAAGCGGCTTTTTATGCGGTAGTCGGCATTGGCTTTCCACAGCGGTTTTATCAGACCTTGCAAAATTTAGGCATAGAACAATTTCAGTGTCATGAGTTTCCAGACCATCATGACTATGACATTGAAGATTTACAGTTCGATGATAACAATCCGATTATTACCACTGAAAAAGACGCAGTAAAAATTATGGCGCTACTTAAACAATATCCAGATTTTAAACAGGATCTCTGGGTGGTGCCAGTCGATGCAGTCCTATCGCCAGCCTGCTATACAGTCTTGCAGCAACAGTTACAACAATACGGTATTCAAATTTCTTAAGGCTCATTCATTATGAAACACATTGTTATTCCTGCACGTTTCGCCAGTTCACGTCTGCCGGGTAAACCGTTGCTGGACATTCATGGTCGTCCCATGATTCTGCGGGTAGTGGATCAAGCCAAGAAAGTGCAAGGTTTTGATGATCTGTGTGTGGCAACTGATGATGAGCGTATTGCTGCCGTTTGCCGTGCTGAAGGCATTGATGTTGTCATTACCTCGGCGGATCACCCTTCAGGCACAGACCGCTTGAGTGAAGTGGCTCGAATCAAAGGCTGGGCCAGTGAGGACATTATTGTCAATGTACAGGGGGATGAACCCTTACTGCCGGCGCAACTGGTAAAACAGGTTGCTCAACTCTTGGAAGATCAGCCTGAATCTTCCATGTCGACGCTATGTGAGCCGATCCATCAACTGGATGAATTCAAACGTGACAGCATTGTAAAAGTTGTCATGTCAAAACACCAGCAAGCACTGTATTTTAGCCGTGCTACCATTCCTTATGACCGTGATGGTGCGAAACTGACTGAACCAAAACTGCATGATCAGGCCTATCGTCATTTAGGCCTATATGCCTATCGGGTAAAACTGTTGCAAGAATATGTGACCTGGGAAATGGGTGTGCTGGAGAAACTGGAATCTCTAGAGCAGTTACGGGTACTGGAAAATGGACACCGTATTGCCATTGCGGTGGCTGAAGCCAATTTGCCGCCAGGGGTAGATACTCAGGAAGATCTGGATCGCCTGAATCAGATGGATCTTTCCCATTTTGCCTAAGAAGAGTCAAATACATGCCTTTTGATGTCAATGCACATATCTATCCATGGCAGCAACAGGTTTGGGAAACCCTGACCGGACGCTTTCCCAAGCTTGGGCATGGTTTATTGTTTTATGGAAAAAAAGGCTGTGGCAAAGAAGCGTTTACCCAACAGTTTCTGGCTTGGGTGTTATGCCTGAATCGTCAGCCTGCCGGGCCATGTGGTGAATGCAGTAGCTGCCAATGGTTAAAGGCAGATACCCATCCCAACTATGTGCATATCAGTACCGATGAAGACAATAAAAAACAGAATGCTAAAATCAAGATCGAGAAGATTCGTGATCTTCTGCCTTTTGTGCAACAGACTGTAGATGGCTGGCGTGTAATTGTGATTGAGCCGGCAGAAGCCTTAAATATTGCCTCTGCTAACGCCTTGCTTAAAACACTGGAAGAACCCGGTGATAATACGGTGATTATTTTACTGGCGAATCATTATTTAAAATTGCCCGCGACCATCCGCAGTCGTTTGCAGCATTTTGCTTTGGATCGAATTTCCGCAGAACAATTTAGCGATTATGTCCAGAATCAGCTCCCGGATGCAGGTTCTAGCCAGCAACAATTATTGATGAACCTGTCTAATCAGATGCCGTTACAGGCATTAGAGGTTGCACAAAGTGCCTGGCTGCCACTGCGTCAGGAATTCCTGCAAGACTGGCAAAAACTGGTCATTCAAAAAAATATGCCACTGGCAATTGCGACCAAATGGAATAAAAGCCTGAGTTTTGGTGAATTTGCTCAAATGTTTGAATACTTGTTGTCCGATTTAATTTGTGTCAAGCTAAATCAGACGGTGAAAAACATTGACCTTGAATTCAATGTGCTTGCCGAACAATATTCATTAGAAGCACTTTTTAAAATTTATGAGGATTTTCAGCAAGCCAAGCAATACCTCGAGCAGAATGTCCAAAGCAATCTGGTTATTGATGAATTGTTTATCAAGCTGATGAATCTTTAATTAAGGGGAAATCACATGCAACCACGTATGGGCGGTATTATTCAGGCCAATATTCCTGACATCGAAACACTGTTTGCCAGCTATATGCCTTATGTTGTGGGTGGTGGGCTTTTTATTCCTTCCAAGCAGCCGGTCAAACTGGGCGAAGAAGTTTTTGTATTGACAACTTTGCCTGACCAGACCCAGAAAATTCCTTTAACTGGTAAAGTCATCTGGGTCTCGCAAAAGCAGAATGGCATCAAGCCCCAAGGCTTTGGCATCCAGTTAAGCGGTGAAAAAGGCGTTTATTTCAAAAATGAAGCAGATCGTCTGGTTGCGGGTCTTAAATCTGAAGGACGTAAAAGTTACACTATGTAGTTAATTTACCCTTGGTAGGAACGCATCGTGTTTGTAGATACTCATTGTCATTTAACCCTGCTTGATTTGACACCATATCATGGTGATCTGGACCAAGCATTGGCTCAGGCTCGTGAAGCCGGTGTTTCCAAATTCATGAGTATCTCGGTCGATCTGGATGATCATATCGAGCTGGCCAAAATTGCCGCGCGTCATGCAGATGTCGGCTATACCGTTGGCGTACATCCTTGCGAAGATGCTGCAACCATGGCGCGTGCCACGACTGAATATCTGGTCGAGCTGGCACAACCGGAGAAAGTCTGGGCGCTCGGTGAAACAGGTCTTGATTATTATCACAGTACCGATTTTATTGCAGAGCAAAAGGCCTGTTTCGCCCGGCATATTCATGCGTCACAAATCACCAAAAAACCTGTAGTTGTTCATACCCGTTCCGCCAAGCATGATACCGTCGATATTATTCGCGCGGAAAAATCTACGCATGGCATTCTGCACTGTTTTACCGAGGACTGGGAAACCGCTAAAGCGGTACTGGATTGCGGCTATTATGTGTCATTTTCCGGAATTGTTTCATTTAAAAATGCGCAGGATCTGCGTGATGTCGCCAAACAGGTTCCGCTGGATCGTGTGCTGATTGAAACCGATAGTCCTTATCTTGCGCCAATGCCGTATCGTGGCAAATCTAATGAGCCTAAATACGTTCCTTATGTAGCCAAAGCGCTTTGCGATGTATATGATAAGTCACTGGAAGAAATGGCTTATATCACAAAGCAGAACTTTGAAAATCTTCTGAATTTAAAGTAAATAAAGTTATATAAAGTACAAAGAGAGTTTATAGGGTGAAGATGGATCGTCAAGCTCAGTTTCGAGCAAGAGAAACCTTGATTTTTCAAGTAGCAGAGCAACTCCTGTTAGAAAATGGTGAAGCAGGAATGACGCTTGATGCGCTTGCCGCCGAGCTTGATCTGGCCAAAGGGACACTTTATAAACATTTCCAGAGTAAAGATGAACTATACATGCTGCTGATTATCCGAAATGAGCGCATGTTGCTGGAAATGATTCAGGATAGCGATAAAGCCTTTCCTGAACATCTGGCCTTCTTTATGCTGCATCATTTGCATCATCCTGAACGTACTGTGCTGTTTCATCAAATTGAAGAACGCCTGTCGACGACTGGGGTTGGAATCCAGCACCTGTTTAGCGAACTTTATCAGGTGCGCAAACAGCGCTTACGCCTGATTATCCGTATGACAGAAACTTATCTGGCATCGATCAACAGCCGCATGTCGGTACGCGATTATCTAGCGTCGATCTGGTCGCTGACCCATGGTGCAGCCGCAATTCTCAATTCCAGTTTCTATCAGCGTTACTTGGGTTCACGCGATACCTTGCGTGTGGCCTATATCGATCAGGCGCTGGCTTTGCCCAAGCAGGTGCATTCTGCCGACCAGTTTGTCTAAGGTTGTCCTATGATCAGATCACCTCACAGTGCAGTTCGTGGCTTTACCTTAATCGAATTGATGGTGGTGATTGTGATTATGGGGATTATGGCTTCACTAGTGCTGCTCAATACCAGTGGTGTCGATCAGCGCAAAGCAATGCAGGCACGGGAAATTTTATTAGTAGACTTGCAACGGGTGCTACGCGAGGCCAATGACCAGTCTAGAATACTCGCGCTTGACGTTCGGCCAGCAACAGATGTCACGCCATTTCGTTATGGAATTATAGAATATCGTTCAGCAGCGCAGACTGAACAGAACCTGCAAAATGAGAAATGGCAGAGTTATGCAGATTTCAAATTGCGTAATTTACCTGATCATGTGTCCTTTCAGATGCAGGCGCTGGAACAGCAGCGTTATACCAATGCACAAAATCGTGATCTGACTCAGGCTAATGCACCTAAACTGATCTGGCTCGGCAATGGTGAAGTCAAACCGGTGCGGATTCAATTCTTTTTGGAAGACCGTGAAGTGGGTGCTGCGATTGAGATTGATCATCTGGGTAAAATCAATGAAATCTAGATATTTCAAGCAGAATACTGGATTTGGTGCTATCAGGCCGAGTATTACTCGGCTTAATCGTGTGCACTCTGAACAGAGTTCTTCATCTTGCGCTCGGACGAAACGTTGTTTCGTTTATCGCTGCTCCTCAAGCATAGCTTTCGGACTTGCGGCACGGTCGAGTGTTACTCGACTTAATCGTGCCTCAGGTTTTACCTTATTGGAAGTCATGGTGGCCTTGGCAATTTTTGCGACCGCAGCCATGACCCTGACCAAAGTCGCGATTCAATATACCCAGTCGACCTCGAATGCCATTCTACGTACCAAAGCACAGTTTGTTGCCTTAAATGAAGTGGCACAAATGGAAATTAATCAGGAATGGATGGAAGGGACGGCTTCCAAACAGCTGACCCAGCAAGGTGAAACCTGGCAGATTGACAAGCGCAGCGAACCGACGGTCAGTCCGAATGTACAACGGATCGAGCTGCAGGTGAGTCTGGTTAATCAGGACAGTGGTCAGGTGGAATCTGGTATCACCAGCCTGATGTTCTTTAATCATCGTATGAACAATACTCCATGAAGCCTAAAGGATTTACCCTGGTTGAATTAATGGTCGCAATTGCGATCTTTGCGGTGCTGTCTGCTTTGGGCTGGAAAGTTTTTGATTATATTGTCAAAACCAAAGATCAGAATGTGATTCATGAACAGCGTTTAGGTCAGTTACAGCAAACCTATCAGCAGATTCTGCGAGATACCGTACAGGCAGTACCCTTAACGGCCAATATCAATGGCGATATTCAGCCGGCTCTAGTGCTACAGAACGGACGCTTTAATTTCAGTAAAACTGGAGTGACTGACCCTTTGGAAGAGGGGATTTCCCCAGATGAGCGCATTGAATATCAGTATCGAGCTGATGAGCAGAAACTTTATCGCTTGAAATACCGGAACCTGAATCAGACAGGTCAAGATCAGCCCGAATCCAGTGTTTTATTGTCGGAAGTGGAACAATTCCAGATCGTCGTACTCAATCCGAATGAGCTCACGCAATGGCCAGATGCTTCTACTGATCTGAATCAGTTAGAGCAGAAGCAAAGGTTGCCTAAAGGGGTTAAAATCAATTTAACCGTGAATGGCGTCAGTTATGAATGGATGTTTAGTTTATTAAATACGGACTTTTTGCTTGATACTCAGAACACCGGTCAACCCAGCTCAGAATAATAAGAAATGAAAATGAATAAAACGATCATGATCAAGCAGCAGCAGGGCATTGCACTGATTACCATTCTGGTGATGGTAGCGCTAGCGACTATTTTGGCTGCCACGATTGCCCAGCGTCAGGCTGCAACTGCTGAAAGCACTGCCTATTTGATGCGACAAAACCAGTCCTTAATGTATGCCAAAAGTGCTGAGGCCTTTTTTTCTGAATTGCTGGTCGATGATGCTGAAAATGCCGCAGAGGTCGACCATCTGCAGGAAACCTGGGCGCAGCCCATGCCAGCTTTTCCGGTAGATGACGGTTATGTCTCCGGAATAATACAGGATGAATCAGGCAAGTTTAATTTAAATAGCCTGATTACTGCCGAAGGCGCAGTCAATGAAAATGCCAAAGCATGGTTCGAGCTGATTCTAAAACGTGCCAGTTTGCCGGAACAGCTCAGTGAAGCAGTCATTGACTGGCAGGATGCAGACGAGCTGGTCAGTGGGGGCATGGGCGCCGAATCTAACTATTATCAGAGCTTGCCCAATGCTGCTTTGCCACCGAATGCAAAATTTCACAGCGTAGAAGAATTAAAGCTAGTACGCGGTTTTGAAGAGAATAAATATAAGCTGATAGCACCTTATCTGAGTACTGCACCGGTGCAGGAGAGCCTGGTCAATATTAATACCGCTTCAGCTTTTCTTTTGGCTAGTATGGATGAAAAGCTGGATGTGAATGCAGTGCAGCAATTGCTGGATCAGCGTCAGGCCAATTTGGAGCACTTTTCCAATGTGACTGATCTGTGGTCACTGGAGCCTTTCGCTCAGGTCGATGCGGACAGGCGTAATTTGTTTAACAGTCTGCTTGGGGTGCAATCCAATTATTTTAAAGCCCGAATCGAAGTGGTTTTAAGTGAGCGTAAGCGCCAGTTTAGCAGCGATCTGGTTCGTCAGGACAAACAGGTTTATGTCGCTTACCGTAGCATGGCGCCATTTTAATTTTAGCTCATGAATTGTACAGGCTGGATAAGCGCAAATGCCGGGCTGATGCCTTTTCCCTATCATGCTAAACAGCAAAATTAATCCTCAAAGCTTTACTTTTGCTTTATAATCAAAATTAATTCACCTATTTTTTGACGACATTACGGCATATGTTAATTCGTAAGTTATTTAAGTTTGAGAATGCTCATATTGTGCGTAACTGCACGTCAGATCGCTGTAAGCGTTCGATCCATGGCCATAGTTATAAAGTCGAGTTATTGCTAAAAGCCTCGAAGCTAGATCATGGTCAAATGGTCTATGACTTTGGTCTGCTTAAAGGTGTGATTAAGGATTTCTTTGATTCTTTCGATCATGCCATCTGCTTTTGGCAAAATGACGATCCGGAATATATTCAGGCCTGCAAGAATTTCAGTGCGCGCTGGGTGTCTTTGCCGGTATCGCCATCAGCAGAACAGTTTTCACGTATTTTCTTCTTTCTGGCACAGCAGGTGCTGGCATCGACCGTGACTCAAAATGGTGAAGGCGATGTCGAAGTCTATTCTGTGATTGTGCATGAAACCGATACCGGCTATGCACAAAGCTTTTTAGAAGATATTCAAAATGAACAGATGGGAATTTTGAGTCTGGAGCAACTTGAGTTCTCTGAACAGGTGCAAGCTGAATGGACAGATCCGGACATGTTTGCCAAGCTCAAACAGGGCACACCATTTCATAACCCTACAGTAGATTTACAGGTACAGATTTAAAGTCTGCGTGACTTTAAATCCATTGACATAGATTTAGGATTGAAGAATGTCTTTAAATGAACAGCAACTGGCCAAGCTGAATAAAGTTCAGTTGGATGAAAGCTGGAAATATGGATTGAGTGAGTTTTTGCTCAGTCCGAAAATGGATGAATTAAAAGCATTTCTTGTTGAAGAAAAAAAAGCAGATAAAATCATTTATCCTCCCAATCATCTGATTTTTAATGCTTTGAATACCACACCGCTAGATCGGGTGAAAGTGGTAATTTTAGGGCAAGATCCTTATCATGGCCCAAATCAGGCGCATGGATTAAGCTTTTCCGTGCAAAAGGGGGTTGCATTACCACCATCTTTGCGTAATATTTTTCATGAGTTACATGTTGATCTCGGGGTTGAAAGACCGAAGCATGGTGACTTGACGCATTGGGCAGAGCAGGGTGTGCTTCTGTTAAATGCAGTACTGACCGTCGAAGCAGGTCAGCCGACTTCGCATCAGAAGCGCGGTTGGGAAGAATTTACCGATCACGTCATTGATGTATTAAATGAACAGCGTGAACATATTGTCTTTATTCTTTGGGGCGCATACGCACAGCGTAAAGGACAGCGCATTAATCAAGACAAGCATCTCGTGTTAAAGGCAGCACATCCATCGCCTTTGGCAGCAAACCGTGGTGGTTTTTTTGGTTGTAAAGTATTTTCAAAATCGAATAACTACCTCAAACAACATGGCATTGAGCCTATAGATTGGCAGCTGGACGCATGAAATATTCTCCCCTTACTAAACATTATCATCCGGATTTGATTGTTGAAGAAGCGCACAATGGTTGGCGTATCGTTCGTTTAAATCGCCCGAAATCTTTGCATGCTCTCGATGAATCGATTGCTTCCGCACTTCTGGAAGTATTTCAGGACTTTCATCATGATGATAGCGTCAAAGCCATCTGGCTGGATTCAACCACACCGAAAGCGTTCTGTGCGGGTGGGGATGTGCGTAAGCTGCGTCAGTTAGTGATTAATGATGAAGTCGCGGCTGCCAATAAATTCTTTGAACAAGAATATGCACTCGATCTGTTACTGCATAATTATGCCAAACCCGTTTTAGTCTGGGGTGAAGGTTATGTGATGGGCGGTGGCCTGGGCTTGTTTATGGCAGCACCTTTCCGTTTAGTGACGCCATATTCACGTTTGGCCATGCCTGAAATCAATATCGGTTTGTATCCAGATGTGGGTGCAACCCGCTTTCTGGCGGATCGTGGTGCGATTGGTTTATTCACAGGCTTGACTGGTTCGATCATGACTGCTGCGGGTGCTTATGGGATTGGTTGGGCAACGCATATTTGTGATGCACAGCGTGATTCAGTGTTGGATAAAGTCATTAATATCGACTGGGAGCATTATCCTGCGGGTGACTTCCGTGCCATTGATGACACCCTGAACAGTATGCACCGTCCGGTAGGCCCGGGACCGCTACAAAACTCTCTGGACGTGATTCATAGTGTTTGCCGTGGCATCAACTTTGAGCATGATTATGAGTCGATTATTGGCCTGAGTGACGCACGCAGTGACTGGTTGCGTCAGGCCAGTGAAAACCTGAAAAAAGGTTCGCCAACTACTGCAGCCTTGACCTGGCTATTGTGGCAATGGGGTAAGCAGATACATTCCTGGAATGAAGTTTTCGAACTGGAAGTTCAGATCTCAGACTGGAAAATTCGTCATCATGACTTTGTTGAGGGTGTACGAGCACGTCTGGTCGACAAAGACCTTAGTCCTGAGTGGAAAAAAGGTGCAGATATGAGCTTGAAAGGGATCCTGTCTGGGAATCCTCCAGTTACGACTATTGAAAGCTGGAATGAGCTGCTCAAGCATTATGGTGTGATTTAAGCTTCAATGTCCGAAACACAATTTACAGATGAATACTGGATGCAGCGTGCTTACGAGCAGGCTGCACTTGCTGCTGCACAGGGAGAAATTCCTGTGGGGGCAATTATCGTCAGTCAGAATCAGATCATTGGCCAAGGATTTAATGCGCCCATCTCGTTGAATGATCCGACTGCGCATGCCGAAATTGTTGCACTACGTGATGCCTGTCAAAACATCCAAAATTATCGGTTACCTGATGATGCGGTGCTCTATGTGACTCTTGAGCCGTGCACCATGTGTGTCGGTGCACTGGTGCATTCGCGGGTTTCGCGAGTGGTATTTGGTGCATTTGAAGCGAAAGCGGGTTCATTGGTGAGTGCGCGTCAACTGTTTGAAACCGGTTATTATAATCACGTATTTCCTTTCCAGGCAGGCTGCATGCAGCAGCAATGTTCTGAACAGCTGAGTGCATTTTTTAAGTTGCGCCGCGAGCAGAAACGAGAACTCAAGTTACAAGAAAAGTTATTAAATACGCAGAAATAAATCTGCTTTATCCGCTAAAATTTGCTTACTTTCAAATATCTGCAATCTTCAGGAACAATAATGAACAGCATTCAAGTAAAAAAAGAATTTCCGGCAGCGCTTGATGATGTCTTTGATTTAATGTCTAAGCATGCCACCTATAATATTGCCTTCGCGCCGATGCAGGTTGAGCGGATCAAGGATTCTGCGGATGCTGAATATCCTGATGGACTTGGTTCAGTACGTGCAATGGGTGTGGGTCCAGTGAAGCCGCTGAAAGAACAAATTACCTTGTTCGAGCCAAATAATCGCATCGAATATCAGATTATTAAAAATCCATTGATCAAGCATCATTTAGGCATTATTGAATTTGAAGCACTGGCTGATGACAAAACGTTAGTAACTTATACGATTGAATTGCAGGCACGTGCGCCTTTTGTGAGTAAATTAATCCTTGCACAGTTACAGGCAGCGATTAAACTAGGCCTGACAAAACTCGCAAAATCTGTTTAAACAACAACGGGAAAGCAATGACAGTTCAAATTATTACCATTGATGGTCCAAGTGGGTCTGGCAAGGGCACGTTAGCAGCGAAACTGGCTGCACATTATCAGTTTCACTTATTGGATTCTGGTGCTTTATACCGCCTTTTGGGTTTGTCATTGCATCACCATGATTTGCTGGATTCGCTAGACACGAAATTGCCAGAATGCGTACAAATCGCAACAAATTTAGATATCCAGTTTGTCAGTACCGACACCGGGGTGCAGGTGTGGCTGGATGGTGAAGATGTGTCCCAAACTATTCGAACTGAACGGGTAGGAGAGTTTGCTTCAAAAGTTGCAGCAATTCCTGAGCTTAGAACAGCGATGGTTTCACGTCAGCATGCCTTTGCACAGGCGCCTGGTCTGGTAGCAGACGGACGTGATATGGCGACAAGTATCTTCCCGAATGCTCAGGCAAAAATATATTTGACGGCCTCGGCTGAATCACGCGCGCAAAGACGTGTAAAGCAGTTGCAGGGCATGGGGCTGGATGTTAAAATAAGCGACATTTTAGCTAATATCATCGCTCGCGATAAACGAGATACGGAACGCGCTGTCGCTCCACTCAAGCCTGCGGATGATGCTTACATTATCGATAGTTCAGATTTGAATATCGATGAAGTATTCCAGCTGATGACCACTTATGTGGATCAGCAGTTAGCAAATTAACCCAATTTTATCAGCAAACGCATAGCTTGATCAGTTTTATATGGACTATGTAGATGCTTAATTAAACCGGCCTTGTCTGATCCAAGACCGCTGACTTTATCGGAAATATCATGACCGAATCTTTTGCAGCCCTCTTTGAAGCAAGCGAATTAAACCTCAACGTTGAAAAGGGTGCAGTTATCCAGGGCGTTGTAGTAAGCATTGACTCTGATTGGGTAACTGTTGACACTGGCCTTAAATCTGAAGGCGTTGTTGACCGTGCTGAGTTCTTAAATGAACAGCGCGAACTTGAAGTTCAAGTTGGCGACACTGTAGACGTAGTTGTTGAAGCACTTGACAACGGTATGGGTCAAACAGTTCTTTCTCGCGAAAAAGCTAAACGCGCAGAAACTTGGACTAAACTTGAAAAAATCTTTGAAGACGGCGAAATCGTTACTGGTGTTATCTCTGGTAAAGTTAAAGGTGGTTTCACTGTTGACATCGGTCCAGTACGTGCGTTCCTTCCAGGTTCTTTAGTTGATACTCGTCCTATTCGTGATACTACTCACCTAGAAGGCAAAGAGTTAGAATTCAAAGTAATCAAACTTGACGCTAAACGTAACAACGTTGTTGTTTCACGTCGTGCTGTTATGGAAGCTGAATCTTCAGCTGACCGTGAAGCTCTTCTTGCTCAGCTTGAGGAAGGTCAAACAGTTACTGGTACGATCAAAAATCTTACTGACTACGGCGCATTCGTTGACCTTGGCGGTATTGATGGTCTTCTTCACATCACTGACATGGCTTGGAAACGTATCAAGCACCCTTCAGAAGTTGTTGAAGTGGGTCAAGAAGTTACTGTTAAAGTACTTAAATTCGACCGCGAACGTAACCGTGTTTCTCTAGGTCTTAAACAGCTTGGCGAAGATCCATGGTTAGCGATCATGAACCGTTACCCTAAAGGTTCAATCGTTAAAGCGCGCGTAACTAACCTGACTGACTACGGTTGTTTCGCTGAAATCGCTGAAGGCGTTGAAGGTTTAGTACACGTTTCAGAAATGGATCACACGAACAAAAACATCCACCCATCTAAAGTTGTTCAGATTGGTGACGAAGTTGATGTTATGGTTCTTGAAGTTGATGAAGAACGTCGTCGTATTTCTCTTGGTATCAAACAAACTCGTGCTAACCCATGGGAAGAGTTTGCTAAAGATCACGACAAAGGCGAAAAAGTTTCTGGTACGATCAAATCTATCACTGACTTCGGTATCTTCATCGGTTTGCCAGGCGGTATCGACGGACTAGTTCACTTGTCTGATATTTCTTGGAACGAACAAGGCGAAGAAGCGATTCGTCGTTACAAGAAAGGCGACACTGTTGAAGCAGTTATCCTTTCTGTAGACGCTGAAGGCAACCGTATCAGCCTTGGCATCAAGCAAATGAACAACGATCCGTTCAATGACTTCCTTGCTGCTAACGAACGCGGTGCGTTGGTTAAAGGTACTGTAACTGCAGTTGACGCTAAAGGCGCGACTGTTAAGTTAGCTGACGAAGTTGAAGCGACTCTGAAAGCATCTGAAATCAACCGCGACCGCGTTGAAGATGCAACTAAGTTCCTTGAAGTTGGTCAAGAAGTTGAAGCGAAGATCATCAACGTAGATCGTAAATCTCGCGCAATCAACTTGTCTATCAAAGCGAAAGACGAAGCTGAAGAGAAAGAAGCAGTTGCTAACTTGAAAACAGCTCCTGCTGGTCAAGACAATGGTCCTAAGACGATTGGTGACCTGATCAAAGCTCAAATGGGCAACTAAGTAAGCGTTTGAATTGTATTGTTAATGTAAATTAACTAATACTTTTTATACAAATACTGTAAACGGTAGCGTAGTATTTAATTATTGCGCTACCGTTTTGTATTTAAACAGGTTATTATCGGGAAATAGATCCCAAGTAGCTTGATAATTAAAGAGGTCGCAGATGACTACTGAAGCACTTAATAAGTCTGACTTAATAGAGCGTATTGCGTTAAAAAATCCGCATTTGGCTGAGCCTTTAGTGGAAGAAGCAGTTAAAATTATGATTGATCAAATGATAGAAGCATTATCAACTGACAATCGTATCGAGATTCGTGGATTTGGTAGTTTTGCATTGCATCACCGTGAACCGCGCGTAGGTCGTAACCCTAAAACTGGTAAATCAGTAGAAGTGGCTGCAAAAGCAGTTCCGCACTTTAAACCAGGCAAGGCACTTCGTGACGCTGTGAACGAGTCTGCACAAAAATAATTGTAAATATTTTGCGGGGTGTTCATGCGTTACGTTCTGGTCATTCTTTTATTGGTACTGTTTGGTTATTCATTAGCTTTGGTTTTGCAAAACGGTACCGAATTGTCAGTGGACTTGTTATTTACTCAAGTTCCCGCAATGCGCCTGGGATTATTACTTCTCCTCACGTTATCTTTAGGTGTCGTTTTGGGCCTGTTATTGGGCGTTCAGATCTTCCGGGTTTTTCAGACGAATTGGGAAATTAAACGACTGCGTAAAGACATTGAACATCTACGTAAGGAACAGTTGAATACAGCCAAGTTAATGGCCGCTGAAGCAGCAGCCCATACCCGGCATGAAAAAACTGTATTAGATATTACCAATGAAAATCAAAGCCCATTATAATGGGCTTATTTTTTGCCTATATGAAGGGGTAATCTCTTGAGTATCATCGTCGCACTAGATGCCAAAAGCCAATTTGATGCCTTAGCCATTGCAGAACAGTTAGATCCTGCCTTGTGTCGACTTAAAGTTGGTAAAGAGTTATTTACCCATGAAGGTCCAATCATTGTCAAAGCGCTTCAAGATAGAGGCTTTGATGTATTTTTGGATCTGAAATTTCATGATATTCCAAATACAACAGCACAGGCAGTATGCGCGGCAGCAGATTTGGGTGTGTGGATGGTCAATGTGCATGCCTCAGGTGGCCGCAAGATGATGGAAACCTGTGTAGAGCGTTTACAAGCGGGTAATTATAAAACTCAGTTGATTGCAGTGACTGTATTGACGTCAATGGGCCGTGAAGACTTGAAAGATATTGGTCTGGATATTGAGCCAAATGAGCATGTAAAACGTCTGGCACAACTGACAAAAGACAGTGGTCTAGATGGGGTGGTTTGCTCAGCTCAAGAAGCGAAAATGTTACGTGAAACGATTGGAAAAGACTTTGCATTAGTGACACCCGGCATTCGTCCAGAAGGGTCGAATGCAGATGACCAGAAACGTATTGTGACACCGAAACAGGCAATGCTAGATGGCTCAACACATCTGGTAATTGGTCGCCCGATTACCCAGTCTAAAAATATGCGTCAGACTTTGAAAGATATTTTGGCAACGCTTTAATACGGTTTGAATGACAAAAAGCCTTTCAGTTGAAAGGCTTTTTTTATATATTGAAAAAATGGTTATAAAATAAAAAGGAAAAATGATGACTTCATCTGAACCACAATTATAAAAAGTACAGAATGACGTGATTCAAAATATTCAACAGGCAGAACAGCTTAAGCAACAAGAATAGCAACAACAGCAGGCAAGCTCAGCAGATCGGACAGCGGGGATCGATGTGGTCAGTTTGGCATCTGATGCCATCAGTCTTGCTTCGGATGTTATTGAAACAGTAGGCGATGCCTTAAGTGATATTGATTTAAGTTTTTAGTCAGCCCTCTCGGCCTACTTGCTTGTGCTTCGTTTTAAAATTCTGCTTTTAAACTGAATCAGGGAGGAGAGTTCCTCTTTATAAAAGAGGAATTTAGTGAGATTGAGAAAGTGATAAAGTAATTAAATCGCTGCCAGTACACTCACCATGACTGGTGCTAACAGTGACAAAATAAAACCACTGACCATGGCATGTGGAATAAAATCATGCCCACAGGCCTGTTTAACCATCGGTAGAGTCACATCCATCGCAGTTGCACCCGCTGCGGAAATGGCGGATCTTGGGTATCTCCAGCCCATACAATACATGAGTAAGATGGCAAAAATTTCTCTAAACAGGTCATTCATTAGCGCGATACTGCCGAGTTCTGCATTTCGAAGTTCTGTTACGACAACACCTGACATTGAGTAAAATCCATAGCCTTGTGACAGCATGATCAAATCTTTTAGACTGATGTCGGTGTTCCAGAATGAATAAAGCATGACTGCAAATAATGAACCAAAAATACAACCAATCGGAACTAAGAGAATTTTAAAATTTAACCAGGAACGATCTAAAGGTGAATAAGCCAGATCCAGGCCAATCATGAACATAAATACCAGCAACAAATGCCAGGTGCTGATTTGCACGGATAGATCAAATAGATTCAAGCCCGTATGTAAACAATATCCGCCTGCGAGAGCCAAAAAGGCATAGCTCATGTTCAGTAGGGATTTAAGCACCAGGTCGACGGATACCCGACCGGAACTAGGAGGATAACCTGCCCATTTAAATAGTAGATAGCAAAATGCAAAAGCACCGAGCGAGGTCAGAAAGGCAATGCTGATCGACGTACTCAAAATCTGGAGAGGATGCTGCAATTCATCTACCAATTGTGAAAATTCAAAGGCAATTGCAATCAATAAAACATAGCTAAAATAGGGCAATAGCTTGAAACAGATTTTAATAATCGAAAGCGGAATTTGTTTTGCCATGGCAAAACCGAGTGCTAGACAGAATAGAAGCTGAAAGATAAGCCAAAGCGATTGCATAAATTTAATGGATTGAAAAAATTACCTATAAATTATGCCACCGCTTGATGTCAGATGGTAAAAGCTTTTAGGCGACTTTATTCAATAATCGATTGTCCCGTCCTGAAATAAGTTTACACCTTAAGAGACTTATTTTATGGAACATAAACGAGAACAACGAGTTAAACGTACACAACGTGACTATAGCTTTGCCTTTAAAATGATGGTGGTACATGAAGT